>JAEVZM010000389.1 GCA_023392225.1 Pseudomonadota bacterium | reverse complement strand
CTGCGGCGCCGACCGCAGCACCGGTGACGGCGGCGGCGCCCACGGCTGCCGCGCCATACCAGGCGCCGCGATAGGCCGTGCGGCGCGCGACGCCGGCGTAGGAGATCGGCGTCCGGGGCATGCCGATGATGTCGATGAAGACCGCCGCCGGTCCCTTGGCGTCGGCGGCGTCGGCCAGGGTGCCTTCCAGCACGTCGACGTCGAAGGTCAGGGTCGAGCCGTCGAGCTTCGGCGACTTGAGCACCACCACCGCGTCGGCGACACTGTCGGCCTGCTCGCTGAACACCGAAACCGTGGCGTTGGGCGGATCCTTGCCGAAGCTGTCCTCTGCATCCCACTCCTCGAGGAGGTGTGCAGTCAGTGCATGGCCGGCCGAGCGGACCGGACGGTCGGCAAACAGGATGGCGTTCGCCGCCACGTTGCTGAGGGTCAGCGTGTTGCCGGAGAGCGTGGCGCCGCCGGCATTGAGCACGATGAGCGAGGGCACCATCTCGGGCTTGGCAACGCCGATTGACTTGCTGGCCGGGGCGCTGATCGCGTCCTGTGCGTTGGCGGGGATGGCAGCCACGGCGACGAAGGCCGTTGCCGCCAGCGCCGCGAGGGTCGAAAGCGATTTCAAGGTCTGGTCTCCCTGTCTGTTCGACAGCCCCGTTGCGAGGCCGTTGTGAAACCTATCGGAGCAGTCTCGGCACGCGACGCGATGCGATAGGGCCTCGCGCGCCGCGGGCAGACTCGGCTGCCGCCGTGCCCCGGGATAGCCGCTGCCAGCGCCTCGCCAGGAGTATGTTCACGTAGACTACACGTCCCGGCGGGGCCGGCGGAGAGGGGCGGTTCCGCCCCTCCCGGCCTCGCGTGCGCCGTGCGACGTCAGCAGTAGTAGACGCCCACCGCGCAGCGGCGGACGGTGCGGCGGCCAACGCCGGCGACGCTGACCGGGGTCAGCGGGCGGCCGATGATGGCTGCGGCTTCCGAGACGGGCCCGTAGATGCCGGGGACGCCCATCTCCTCGCCCAGCTCCAGGCCGCCGAGCACGGCGGCGAGGGCGACAACGGCGAGGGCGATCTTCCTGGTCAGGCGGCTCATTTGGCGTCTCCCGGGGTGAAGTGGCTGGGCAGCTCGTCGATGTCGGTCATGGCGTCGAGCTTGACCTCGGTGGCGCCCGCCGGCGGCACGAAGGCCACGTCGACCGCGCCGACGGCGTCGCCGGCCTTCCAGTCGCTGATGGTGACGGTGTACTGCGGCTGGCCCGCAACGCCCGGGCTCGAGATGGCCACCCGGCAGGGGTGGGGGGCGTCGCCCTGGGCGATCCAGACCTGGAGGTCGACGTCCTCGCCGCGAAGCGCGACGTGGTCGCATTCGGTGCCGCCGATCACGCCACTGCCGAGGTCGAGCACCTGCTTGACCTTGGGCATCATCGCTGCGCCGCCGTCGGCAGCGAGCAGGTCGCCCCCGGGGAGCGGCAGGTGATAGGTGTCGCGGAGCGTGTCGGCGAGCTGGTCGATGCTGCCCGGCGCGGCCACGGTCGCGTAGGCATTCTGCCCCTTGCCGTAGAGCGTCGCCGTCGTCCCGTCGAAGACGAGTTCGACGTCGGCAAACCCGCCATGGCGCGTGACGCGGAGCTTGTCGGGGCGCTCGAGTGCGATGGAGCCGGAGCTGGCGAGGCCGATCTTGAGGCCGTCCTCCGTCACCACGTCGAGGTTGGAATCATAGTCGAACGAGATGGCGGTCTGGGCCGCCACGTAGTCGGACATCGCCTTGAGCAGGCGTTTCGCGTCCGCCTCGTCCGCGGCCGCCGGGGCGGCGAGGGTGGCGGCCATTGCCGCCGCCACCGCGAGGGACGGCCAGCGTGAAGTCGCGGGAGTGGAGTTCATCCTTGTCTCCATGGGATGGACCTGGGGTGAAGCGGGACGGAGGCCGCCGTGCAGCGCACGGGCGGCCCTCCGGCCTCAACGCACGATGTAGACGACGGCGCGCGAGCTCTCGTCGACGAGCACGGTGTTGCCGTTGACGATCGCATAGTCGTAGTTGCTCGAGGGAACATCGTAAAGTTGCACCGCAGCGGGCAGGATCGCGCCGACGACGATCTCGCCCTCGACCGCGACGGCCGGGACCGGCGTTGCCGAGATGTAGGTAACGACGGCGGGCTCGGGGACGATCGCATCGACATTGCCGGCCGGGCCGACGACGACGCCGACCGTCGGGCCAGCAACCACTTCGGCGAAGCCTTCGGCGGCGACGACGGGAATGCCGGTCGCCGCGGCCTGCTCGTTCACCTGCATGATCGAGCCAGCCTTGTCGACGACGAGGTACTGCGCATCGGCCCAGCCGCTCAGGCCAGCGACCGAGATCGAGCACCAGGAGTAGTCGGCGAGGCAGCCCGTGATGTCCGAGCGGACGTTGTACTCCATCATGCCGATGACCGGGTACTGCGTGCCCGGGCCGGAGCGGAGGTTGAGATGCGCCGTCGAGTAGCCGCTGACGGCGAAGGCCGGGCTGGCGAGCACGAGGCCACCGAGGGCGGCGGCGGCCAGAACCGAGCTGCGGGATATGAGCTGCAAGGGAGTATCCTCCGGAAGGGGATGGGCGGCTGCACGCCGGTCGTGGCCGCAGCACCGGGTGCGGCAGGGCGAACCGCTCCGCGGCCGGCCCTTTCCGCGCCGCCTACCCTAGGTGCGTTCCCTGGCGGAGGCTCGTAGGCTCGGAGAGACTACATGTTACGCGGGTAGCGTCATCCGGCCCCGGCGACCGTCGGCGCCGTGGCCTGCGGCCGCGGCGGGATCGCGCCTCCGAGCTTTTCGAGGTCGGCGGCGATCTGTTCCTGTGCCTCCAGAGGGATGTTGCGGGCATCGAGCTCTGCCCAGAGATTGGGCAGGAAGTCCGGCGCCATCCGCTGGAACTCGGCGAGCTCCTTGCGGGCGCGGTCCGTCATGCCGTTCTGGGCATAGACGATGGCGGCGACGCCATGGAAGATCGGCAACCTGATCAGGCCGACCTGCTCGATCTGCCGGAGCGCCGTCTTCTGGTCGCCCTGCATGTAGGCCACGAATGCGAGGACGCCGCGATAGTAGTCGGACTGGGCCGGATTGCCGGAGAGCGCGCGCTCGAGCAATGCCCGCCCTTCCTCGAATCGTCCGGACAGGCCTTCGATGTGGCCCAGCTGGCCGAGAAGCTCGCTGTCGTTCGGGTTCAGGGCGAGGGCACGGTCTGCGACCGCAAAGGCCTCGTCGAGGTCATGGTGAAAATAGAGGGACAAGGCGAGCGCCTGCAGGGCCCGGACGTTGTCGGGGTCGAGCCGCACCGCCGTGCGCGCCGCCGCGAGGGCGCGGTCGGCCGGCGGCGCGTCGCCCCTGGTGAAGCCGGTACGGATCTCGTCGAGATAGATGTGGGCGACCAGCGCCCACGCGGTGGCGTATTCCGGAAAGCGCTCGACCGTCTGCTCGAGGCACCCGCGTGCCTCGGCGTAGTTCTCGGGCGTGATGTCGGCGCGGTAGGCATAGTAGGTGAGGGTACAGAGGTAGGCTTCGAGATTGTCCGGCGGCGAGGCCGATCTCTCCGCCGTTTCGGCCTGGAAGACGATGCCGTAGGGCTGGGCGACGGCCGCAGCGATCTCGCCCGCGGTCTTTGCCGGCAGCAGGAACAGGTCTTCCGGCGTGATCGGATTGTCATAGGTCCGCGACCACAGCACCGCTCCCGTCGTGCTGCTCGTCACCCGAACCGCGACGCGCATCGTCTCGGCATCGGCCCGGGCGCTGCCCTCGATCACGTATTCGGCGCCGAGCTCGTCATGGAGGCTGCGATAGTCGGGGTTTGTCGGCAGGCTCCGCGAGGTCTGGACCCCGAGGACGGTGATCTCCTTGAAGTGCCCCAGCGCCGTCACGATCTCGTCGGTCAGGGCGTCCGCGTAGAGCGACGCCAGTTCGTCGCTGCCGAGCTCGGTGAAGGGCAGGACCAGGATCCGGGGGCCGCCTGGCGGCAGCGTCGCCGCCCGGTCGAACGGCCGGGCCACGAGGAGCCACGCGCCCGCCGCGACGATCAGCAG
>JAEVZM010000164.1 GCA_023392225.1 Pseudomonadota bacterium | reverse complement strand
GCGGATCTGGCGGTTGTCGACGGCGGCGATACCGGCCTGGGCTTCGGGATAGCCGGTCTGCGCCGCCGCTTCGAAGATGCGCTTGGCATCCGCAAGCCGGCCGAGCTTGTAGTAGGACCAGCCGCGCAACACCATCAGGTCGTTCTGCTCCGGCGCCAACCGGGCACGCTCATCGAGGGCGAGGATCGCCTCGATGTAGCGACCGTCGGTATAGGCGGCCGTCGCCTGCTGGCTGAGAATCGTCAGGTTGAGCTCGGTCTGGCTCTTCTTCGGCATCGGCGCCGCCGCGGCCGCGACCCAGGCCTTGTCGGTCACGCCGGAGCGAAGGTTGGCCAGTGAAGCGCCGTAGGCCGCGTCGCTGCGTGTCTTGAGGCTCCCGGATCCGAGCGCGACGTCGAAGGCCTCCGCCGCCTCGGCCGGCCGGTTGAGGTCCATCAGGCACCATCCCCGGCTGAGGGCCGCCGCCGCCGACAGCGACCGGGTCGGGGTCGACAGGGTGCCGCAGTTCGTGCTCCGGGAGCCACCACCGGAGACGACCGCCGCTGGCCGCTGGACGTACTGCTCGACATAGGGCTGCTGGACGTAGGGCTGCTCGATGATGTCCGGCTCGACATAGGATTGCGGCCGGGGATAGGGCTGACTGACATAGGGCTGGTCGGCGTATGGCTGGCCGACATAGGGCTGCTGGCCCGGATGAGGCTGGCTCACATAGGGCTGATCGACGGCGTAGGGCTGGCTTGCATAGGGCTGGTCGACGTAGCTGCCCCCGACATAGGGCTGGTCCACGTAGCCCTGCGCGGGCACGTCGCGGACGACCTGGGGATAGGTCGGGGCGGTGGTGACGACCGTCCTGCTACCCGTGTCCGCCCGCACGCCGTTGGCGTAGTAGTATCCCTGACCACCGCCGGTCGACGTGGTGCCGGCATAGGGCGCGGGATTGGGGTAGTAGTAGACGTTGTCGTCGAGCACCGGCTGGCTGCCGCGGAGCTCGGTCCGCGAGCCGGGACGGCCGACATTGGCAATCCGCGGCGAGCGGGTCGCCCAGTCGCGCTTGATGGCGTTGACGGTGGCCACGTCGTTCATCGCCCAGCGGACCACCGCAAGCCCGTAGGCGGCCGGCTCGTACTCCGGATCCCAGCGCAGCACCGTCTCGAACCAGCGCGAGGCCGTGCGGATCTGGCCGAGATTGTAGGCATACCAGCCCATCTGCTCTCCGCCCTGCAGGCTCTTCTCGCGAACGATCACATCGGCCATGCGCTTGAGCACCGCCTCGTCGATGCGCACCGGCGGCTCCAGCGACAGCAGGCCGACCGCAGCGATCAGATAGGCGGCGAGATTGTCCTCGGAGCTGTCGCGCCATTCGTAGCTCGCGGCCTCGGCGTCGGCGAAGCGGTCGAGATCGATGAGCGACAGGGTGTAGCCTTCGACCGCCTTGGCGCTCTTGGGATCCCTCTGCCGGGCGAGATCGAACCAGTCGATCGCCTTCCGCGGCTCCTTGTGACGGTAGTAGTACCAGCCGAGCAGCAGTGCATCGGCCGCGTCCCCATCCTTGGCGAGAGCGGCGAGCTGCTCGAGATCCTCGGGCGGCGAAATCTGGGTGGGATCCTCCGAGGTGACGGAGACCCGGCGACGCAGCAGCAGGTCCTGCACGGGGGCGAACTCGTCGCCGCGCTGCAAGGCGAAGAGTGCGTCGAGATCGGCCGCCGGCAGGACGTCCATGGCCTTCTCGACCGTCGCAACCCGCTCCTGCGGATTGTCGCAGTTGGTCAGGATGTAGACGTAGGTGTCCTTGGCCCGCGGCATGCGATCGGTATTGGCGAACGCCTCGGCGACGCGCCACAGCACGTCGACATAGGCGCAGGTCAAGAGGCTCGGCTGGGCCGACGCGGTGTCGATGACGGTCTTCCACTGCTTCGCGTTCGACGCGTTGACCAGCTTGACCCGGGCATCGGCCTCGTCGAGCAGGGCCAGAAGCGACACGGGCGGCTGCCAGTCGGGCTCACGCGCCCGCCGCTCGGCGATCGCCGCACGGACGTCCGCATACTTCTCCTGCGAGAACAGCTTCCACATCCGATCGAGGTCCGGATCGACATAGACCTCCGGCGCTGCCGGATTGGCCGGCGGCACCCAATCCGGATAGAGCAGCTTGAGCCGCGCCATCTCGGCCTCTAGGCGACGCTGGTCACCGGTCCTTGCGAAGTAGCGCAGCGCGGACTCGTCCACCTCGGGATCTACCGGATTGATGACCGGTCGCGCCGCGGATGGCGCCCCGCTCTGGCCATCGGTCCCGGTTGCGCCATCGGCGCGCGGGGCCGTCAGGTCGTTGGGCTCATCGGCCGGAGGCGGGCTCGAGGTATCCTGGACGACGATCACCCGTACCGGCGGGCTGTCGCTCGCCGGCGCGGTGACGGTGGGGCTCGTGGAGCCCGTCACGACATTGCGATCAGGCACGTCGGAATCGCCGACCAGGCCGAAATGCGTTCCCGCCAGCCAGCCGACCGCGCCAGCGAGAACGACGAAAAGGGCGGCGAGGATCAGCCGCATCGTCCCCCCCTCGATGCCAGGTAGGAGAGCCCGAGAAGGTGCAGCGTCGACGGATAGTACTTCGTCGGCGCGAAGCTCAGCAGATCATCCGGCACCGGCACGCCGCGGGCGCAGCCGACCAGCGCGTCGATGATCCGGTAGCCGGGGTCGGTCAGGCGCTCGGTGGGTTTGCCGGTGGTGAGCTCGAAGAGCGTCGTCGCCCCTGCGGCGGTCGAGAAAGGATCGAGGAACGGGCCATCGATTCCAGCCCGAACCAGATAGAGCGGAATCCTGATCGCATTGTACCCGTAGACGGCCGGGAAGCCGTCCGCCGGGCTCAATCCGTTGGACGTGATCTGCACCCAGTCGGCCGGCATCGCCGCCGGACCGAACCGCGACGCGGCAATGAGCTCGGCGCCGGCGGAGGCCACCTCGTCCCAGGGAACCTCGGGCGCCAGCTCCTTGAGCACGGGGAAAGCCTCGAAGACCCAATAGGAGGGATTGACGACCACCACCCCGTCGGGTCTATCCGGCGGCGCGAAGCCGCGGACGCCGGGCAGGAGCACCACCCGCCCGTTGACCGATTTCAGCAGATGCGCCCCGATCGCCGTGGCGATCGACCTCGCCACATCGGTATAGCGCTGCTCGCCCCAAGCCTTGCCGGCCAGGCCGAGCGCGTACGCGATCAGAATGTCACCGTCGCTGGCATCGTTGACGTCGACGATGTGGGGATTGGCCCCGGGGTCCCACTTCCAGGCCGCCAGGCCGTCATCCCGGATCAGCAGCTGGTTGCGGGTGAAATCGAACATCCGCTCGAAGGTGCCGCGGTCGCCCGCCGAAAAGGCGAGGAGCAGTCCGTAGCCCTGGCCCTCGCTGTGGCTGATGCCGCCATTGCCGTCGTCGACCACGCGGCCGTCTTCCATCACGAAACGATCGCGAAAGGCTGCCCAGTCCTCCGGATTGAGCGAGTTCTCGTAGCTCGAGCGTGCAATGGCCGTCATCGCGAGGATCATGCAAAGGCCGGCAAGGAAACGCGCGACAACTGTGCCCCCAACACTCACGAAGACCTCCCCAGACGTCGAAGCAGGACGGTTGTGCAGACTCCCAGGACACAACACAGGAGGACGAGTGCGACGGAATAGACCACGATGTTGGCCGACAGCCAGTTGGCGGCGACCAGGCGAATGTTGTTGATCGAGAAGTCGTTGGACAGCAGGAAGCGCTCCGCCTTGGCCGGTATCGTCTCGATGCCGGTCGCCTGGTCATAGGCGGACACCCGGCCACCGAGCTGCGACCAGAAATTGACCGCCGTCATCGCTTCGACACCGGTGGTGAGCTCCTGCGGCGTCCGCCCGGCGACCATCGTCCACAACCGGCTGGCGACCTTCGGGGCCTGCACGATGACGGCCGTCGACCGGTCGGATGGATCGTACTCGGCATCCTGTTCGGCAAAGACCTCGAACTGGTTGAATGACAGGTCGAAGTTCCGCTCCAGCCAGCGCTCGAATTCGACCCAGCGGCCATAGAGGCCGCTCGGGTTCTGCACCTCGTTCTTCCAGCGATTGAAGACGCCTTGCGTCGAGGACGAGTCCCCGAACGCGTTGGTCACCACCCGGTTCGGATCGATGTCGATGTTGACCACCGAATTGGGGTAGCGCAACGGCGCGTCCCAGCGTTGCCGCGCCGTGTCGGCGACGCCGAAATCGGCAACCGTCGCCGCATTGAACTGACTGAGCGCGCCGACGTAGAGCGCCGGCTGTCCGCTCGGCGCCTCGCTTCGCCCCATCTCCACCGGGACGAGCTGGGCGCCGCTGATGGCGATCGCGGACAGGAAGGTCATGGCCGCGCCGTAGGTCTCGCCGTTGTTGCGCCCTAGGACCACCGGCACGGGTCCCTCGGTCTGCGAATAGGGGACGCCGGCGCCGGCGAGTGCCGACAGATCCGGCCAGCGCTCGACCCGGGCGAAGGCCGGCATCGAGAACTCGCTCGTATCGAACAGAACGAAGCGGTTGGGGCCACTGGCCACCGTCCCCGGTGCACAGATCTCGTCGGCCGCGGTATCGAGCACCGCCTCGATCGCGACGGTGTTCACGCCGGGCCGAAAGTGGGTCATCGACACCTTGATCGGCAGATGCTGCAGGATGTCGCCTTCCTTCGACGTCAGCGGCGTATTGGCGGCAATGAAGCCGTTGACATAGACGTCGATCCGGCTCCCCGGCCGCACCTCCTCGGTATAGGCCCCGTCGACATAGAGCGTCGCCTCACCGAAGGCGTCGGAGAAGAAGTCGCCGGGCAGGCCGATGAAGAACTCACGCCGGTAGCGCCGTCCCGAAAACTCCTCGGTCGCCACCCCCAGCTCGGCCAGCGACAGCGTGCGCGGGCTGTTGATCAGCGGCACCGGAGGCAGGATCATGGGCGTGGTGTCGATGGTGGTGCGCACCACGTCCCGCGGCCGGCCGACACCGTTGGCGACGTAGCCCATGGCAGCCTTGACGTCCTGCCAGCGCGGGCCGGATATGACGAGGGTCGGCGCGGCGCCGGGCGTATCGAGGAAGCCGACGGTCGGCGCCCGCTCGGCCTCGTCGGGAAGCCCAGGGACGTTGGCGAGCTCGCTTGCCGTCCCAACCATCAGGCGCAGCACACCCTGCGGCGTCCCGGTGTAGTCTTGCTCCTCAACCGACACCACCGCCTGCCGGAAGTTGCCGCGCAGCACGATCGCCTGGATGAGGCGGGCGAGATCGGTATCGGCGAAGGCGCGCTCGCCCCCCGGTGCGATGATGTGGATCCGGGTCCGCCCGGTGCCGTCGACGCCGATGGCGGGAAGCTCCTCGAGGCTGGCCAGCCGGGTCGGATCGGCCCCTTCGAAGACGATGCCGGTGCCTTCCGCCTCGAACTCCGTCCACAGGTCGTAGGTCGAGACCATCGTGCAGTCGGTGCGATGGCGCTGATCGACGACGAAGGAGATCACGTTCACCCCGGGCTGCAAGGTGCCGGGCGGAATCGGCGCGTCGATATAGGTCGGATTCTCGCGGGCGAGGAGCGCGCGGCTGACGATCTGGCGGTCGTTGATCTTGATGTCGAGAAGCGAGTCCTCGGGCGAGACGTAGATCGCGCTGTTGAAGGCGATGGCGAGCGCTGCGGGACGCGAGGCCTGCTCGGCGGTCAGGTAGAACCCCCACTTGCGGCGGCCGGTCTCACCCTCGAACATCAGGTTGGTGCCCGACAGGAGATAGCGGTCGATCCGAGACGGATCGAGCTTGGGCTTCTTGGCCGCCGTCGGCTGCTGGGGCTCGGCCGCCCCGCTGGTGTCCGGCGTCCGGTTGGTCAGGTCGAGCGGCTCGTCGGAGTCGCGCGCGGCCGCATCCGCCGGCACGTTGCCCTGCGGAGCGTTGCGCACGGTGAAGGAGCGGAAATCGGCCTGCGGCGCGTCCTGCGCCGGTGCCGTCGGCGGCGTCACCGCCGGTGCGCTGGGGGCAGGGC
>JAEVZM010000088.1 GCA_023392225.1 Pseudomonadota bacterium | reverse complement strand
AGTTGTTGTGGGTCGAGCGCTGCTTGCCCATGGCGCCGCGCCAGGCATCCGGCGCTTCGCCGCGCATCAGTTGCCCAACCATCACCTTCTGGTTCGGGACGATGATCGCGAACACGTTGAACGCCATGATGGTGCCGACGAAGGCGCCGACATGGATGAAGGCGCCGCGGCCGGAGAAGACGTTGGTGAAGCACCAGGCGGCGAAGACGATGAGCGCGAAGACCAGCACCGCGAGCAGCGTCGGGTTCGTCCCGAGCCAGGACTTGCAGATGCGGTCGTAGACCAGCCAGCCGGCGGCGAGGCCGAGCATCGAGATCACCACCGCCTGCGACGGCAGGAGCGGCATGACCTCGGGATTGATCAGGAAGGCGCGGGCGTTGACGTAGTACTGGACGACCAGCAGCCCGAAGCCGGTGACCCAGGTGAGATAGGCCTCCCACTTGAACCAGATCAGGTCGGGCGGCAGCGTCGGCGGCGCGACGAGGTATTTCTGCACATGGTAGAAGCCGCCGCCGTGCACCTCCCACGCCGTGCCGTAGACCCCTTCCGCCATGCCCTCGCGCTTGCGGAGCCCGAGGTCGAGGGCGATGAAGTAGAACGAGGTGCCGATCCAGCCGCTGCCACCCACGAGGTGGGCCCAGCGGATGACGAGGTTCACCCATTCGAGCAGGAATGCGGACATCGGCCCCGGCGTCGGTAGTGTCGTGCCTCAGTGCTTTCGCGAAACGGGCGCGCCCCGGTCGATCCGAAGCGCGCCCGCACAGGCTTCCGAGGGAAGCCGGACCTAGTTGGTGCCGGGCGTGCCGTCGACGCCCTTCACGTAGTAGTCCATGGTCAGCAGCGCGCCGTCGTCCATGACCACGCCCTCGCCCACGACCTCGGTGCCGTCCTGCTTGTAGATCGGGCCGGTGAAGGGGTGGAACTCACCCGAGGCGATCTTCGCCTGCAGCTCCTTGGCGGCCGCGGCAACGTCGTCGGGCATGTTGGTGTAGTCCGACATGTGGACGGTGCCCTGGGCAAGGCCGTCCCAGCTCGCCTGCGACTTCCAGGTGCCGTCGAGCGCCGCCTTGGTGCGCGCGATGTAGTACGGGCCCCAGTTGTCGACGATGGCGGTGAGCTGGGCCTTCGGCGCGGCGTCGAACATGTCGTGCGCCTGGCCGAAGCCGAGCTTGCCGCGCTCCTGGGCGATTTTCAGCGGCTCGGTCGAGTCGGTGTGCTGGGTGATGATGTCGACGCCCTGGTCGAACAACGCCTTGGCCGCCTCGCCTTCCTTCGCCGGATCCATCCACGAGTTGATCCAGACGATCTTCAGCTTGAAGTCCGGATTGACCGACTGGGCACCGAGCATGAACGAGTTGATGCCCATCACGACCTCGGGGATCGGGAAGGACACGATGTAGCCGGCGGTGCCGGTCTTGGACAGCTTCGCCGCGATCTGGCCGATGATGTAGCGGCCTTCGTAGAAGCGGGCATTGTAGGTGGTCACGTTCGGCGCGGTCTTGAAGCCGGTGGCGTGCTCGAACATCACGTCGGGGTACTTGGCGGCGACCTTCAGCGTCGGCTCCATGAAGCCGAACGAGGTGGTGAAGATCAGCTTGTTGCCGGCCTGGACGAGGCCCTCGATGGCGCGCTCGGCGTCAGGACCCTCCGGCACGTTCTCGAGGAAAGTGACCTCGATCTGGTCGCCGAGCTCCTTCTCGAGCATCTCGACGCCGGTCCAGTGACCCTGCGTCCAGCCGCCGTCGGTCTTGGGACCGACATTGACGAAGCCGACCTTCAACTTCTCCTGGGCCTGCGCCGCGGACACGCCGAGCGCGAGCCCGACCGCTGCCGCCGCCACCATCAGCCGTTTCAACATTCACATTCTCCCCTGTTCGGAATGCAATCTTCGGGTTCGTCCCCCTGGATGCACTCTACCAATGCAAGCCTCGGGCCGTCGAGACGCTCAACGATCCGGTACGAAAGACTGCCCGAGCATCGCCGGGGTATTGGCGCGCATCAGCAGCCGGTTGCCGGAGATCAGGACGAGCACGACGATGGTGATGAGGTAGGGCAGCGCCGACAGGAACTGCGCCGGCACGCGGACGCCGAGCGCCTGGGCGTGGAACTGGAGGATCCCGACGGCCCCGAACAGGAGCGCCCCGATCGCCAGCCGCCACGGCAGCCAGGTGGCGAACACCACCAGCGCCAGCGCGATCCAGCCGCGGCCGGCGGTCATGTTGTCGAGCCACTGCGAGGTCGAGACCAGCGACAGGTAGGCGCCGCCGAGCCCGGCGCAGGCGCCGCCGAACAGCACCGCGAGGAAGCGGACCCGCACCACGCCATAGCCGAGCGCATGCGCCGAGGTGTGGTTGTCACCGACGGCGCGGAGGATCAGCCCGCCGCGGGTGCGGAACAGGAACCACGACACGCCGATGACGAGGAGCACCGTGAGGTAGACCAGCGGGTCCTGGCCGAACACGATCGGCCCGACGAACGGGATGTCGGTGAGGCCGGGGATGTGGATCTGCTGGAGCTTGACGCCCGGCTTGTTGGCGTAGGGCTCGCCGATCAGCGCGGCGAAGCCGAGGCCGAGAAGGGTCAGCGCGAGGCCGCTCGCCACCTGGTTGGCGACCAGCACCAGCGTGACGAAGGCGAACAGCGAGGCGGTGATCATCCCCGCCACGATCGCGGCGAGGATGCCGAGCACCGGCTGGCCGGTCTCGTAGGAGACGATGAAGCCGGCGACGGCGCCCATCACCATCATGCCCTCGACGCCGAGATTGAGCACGCCGGAGCGTTCGGCCACCAGTTCGCCCAGCGCGGCGAGCAGCAGCGGCGTCGAGGCGACGATGATCGAGACGATGATCGCTTCGGCCATCATGATTCGACCACCCGGGCGGATTCCGCGGCGGGCGGCGGCCTCACCACCCGCAGGCGGTAGAGGATGCAGGTGGCGCAGGCGACCACCAACAAGAGGAGCAGCCCCTGGAAGACGCGGCCGGTCTGGCTCGACATGCCGAGGACGATCTGGGCGCGCTCGCTGCCGATATAGGAGAGCGCCAGCACGAGGCCCGCGACGACGATCGCGGCCGGGTTCAGCCGCCCGAGGAAGGCGACGATGATCGCGGTGAAGCCGTAGCCGGGCGAGATCACCACGTCGAGCTTGCCGACCGGACCGGCGACCTCGGAGATGCCGGCGAGCCCGGCGAGGCCGCCGGAGATGAGGAAGACCAGCACCGTCATCCGCTGGCGGCTGAAGCCGGCGAAGGCGCCGGCCCGCGGCGCCTGGCCGATGGTGGTGATGGCGAAGCCGGTGATGGTCTTCCGAAGCACGAACCAGCCGCCGACGACCACGACGAGGGCGATCACCAGCCCGAGATGGACACGGCTGCCGGGAAACAGGATCGGCATCACCTGGAAGTCGGTGAAGCTCCGGCTGCCGGGGAAGCCGTAGCCCTGGGGGTCGCGGAGCGGCCCGCGCACCAGCCAGTCGAGGAGATAGGTGGCGACATAGACCAGCATCAGGCTGGTGAGGATCTCGTTGGTGCCGAAGCGGGTCTTGAGGAGCGCGGGAATCGCGCCGTAGAGCGCCCCGCCGAGGATGCCCATGATCAGCATGAGCGGCAGCGTGAACACGGTCTGGAAGTCCGGCAGGAGGATCGGCACCAGCGCGCCGCAGATGGCGCCGACCGTGAGCTGGCCCTCGGCGCCGATGTTCCAGGTGTTAGAGAGGTAGCAGAGCGCGAGGCCGACGGCGATGGTGACGATCGGGATCGCCTTGACCACGAGCTCGTAGAGCGTGAACGGCAGGGTCAGCGGCTCGATGAAGTAGACATAGAGACCCTGGATGGGGTCGATGCCGCTGGCGGCGAAGATGATCGCCCCGGCGATCAGCGTCAGCAGCACCGCGATCACCGGCGACAGCCACGACATCGCCTTCGAGCGCTCGGGGCGCCGGATCAGCTCAATGCGCATGGGCCGCCTCCCCCTCCCCGCCGAGACCGATGCCGGTCATCATCAGGCCGATGGTCTCGCGCGGCAGCTCGGCCCGCGGCTTCGGCGCCGACAGGCGGCCATTGGCGATCACCGCGATGCGGTCGGAGATCTCGAGGATCTCGTCGAGGTCCTGGCTGATCATGACGATCGCCGAGCCGGAGCGGGCGAGATCGACCAACGCCTGGCGGATGGTGGTAGCGGCGCCGGCGTCGACGCCCCAGGTCGGCTGGCTGACGATCAGGACGGTGGGCTTGCGGTCGATCTCGCGACCGACGACGAACTTCTGGAGGTTGCCGCCCGACAGGGCGCTCGCCTCCGGGTCCGGGGCGCCCTTCCGGACGTCGTAGTCCTTCACCACCCGCTCGACGATGCCGAAGGCCTTGCCCTGGTCGATGACGCCGCCCGGCGCGATGCCGTCGCCGGTGGCGTAGCGGGTCAGCACGACGTTGGAGGAGAGACGGAAGCGCGGCACGGCGCCGTGGCCGAGGCGCTCTTCCGGCACGAAGGCGGCACCGAGCTTCCGACGCGCCGTGATGCCCTTCCGCCCGCACGGCGTACCGTTGAGCCGCACCGCACCGTCGCCGCCGGCCAGCCGCTCGCCGGAGAGCGCGCCGAACAGCTCGTCCTGGCCGTTGCCGGCAATGCCGGCGATGCCGACGATCTCGCCCGCCCGCACGGCGCGGCTGACGTCCTTAAGGTCGACGGCGAAGGCGTGGGGACGCGGCAGGTCGAGACCGGTCACGGAGAGCCGGACCGCGGCATCCTCCGGCGCCGGCTCGGGCGGGCGGACGGCGTGCACTTCGGCGCCCACCATCATGCCGGCCAGCGCCTTGGCGGTCTCCTTTTGCGGGTCGCACTCGCCGACCACCTTGCCGTGGCGGAGGATGGTGGCGTGGTGGCAGATCGCCCGCACCTCCTCGAGGCGGTGCGAGATGTAGAGCACCGACACGCCCTCGCCGGCGAGCCGCTTGAGGGTGACGAACAGGTCGTCGGCCTCCTGCGGGGTCAGCACCGAGGTCGGCTCGTCCAAGATGATCAGCCGCGGCTCCTGGAGGAGGCAGCGGACGATCTCGACCCGCTGGCGCTCGCCGACCGAGAGGTCGGCCACCACCGAATCGGGGCGGAGCGGCAGGCCGTAGTCCTTCGAGACGCTCTCGATCCGGCCGCGAAGGTCGCCGAGCCGGGTGTCGCCGGTCAGCGCCAGCGCGATGTTCTCGGCGACGGTGAGGGAATCGAACAGCGAGAAGTGCTGGAACACCATGCCGATGCCGAGCCGGCGGGCGGCCGCCGGATTGGGGATGACCACCGGCGCGCCCTGCCAGCGGATCTCGCCCGAGGTCGGCTGCAGCGCGCCGTAGAGGATCTTGACCAGGGTCGACTTGCCGGCGCCGTTCTCGCCGAGGAGCGCGTGGATCTCGCCCGGCTGGACGGCGAAATCGACGTGGTCGTTGGCCCGGAGCGGGCCGAAATCCTTGGTGATGCCGACGGCCGCAAGAGTGGGTGTCCCGCCGGGCCGGCGGAATTCGGAAGTCCCCGTTTCGGTGTCTCTCTCAGCGCCCACTCTGGGGAGCCTAGCCGGCTACGCGACGCTCGGAAAGCCCGATTTCAGGGCTTCCCACGGCGCGAAGTGCCTCGTCGCGAGCCAGAAGCTCGGCGACCGTGGCGGCGGCGATCACCGCCGGGACCTTGGAGTCGATCCCCGGCACGCCGATCGGGCAGACCAGCGCGGCGATGCGGTCCGCCGGGACGCGCAATTCCGCGAGGCGCTTCTCGAAGCGGGCACGCTTCGTCGCCGAGCCGATCAGCCCGACATAGGGGAAACGGTCGTCGCCGAGCGCGATGGCGACGAGGTCGAGGTCGAGCGCGTGGCTGTGGGTCATGACGAGGACGAAGGTGCCGGCCGCGGCCGCCGCCAGTGCCGACGCGGGCTCCGCCGGGCGGTGGAACGTGACGTTGCCGGGGACGTGGGTGGGAAAGGCGGCGGCGCGGGCATCGACCCAGGTCACGGCGAAGGGCAGCGGCGCCAGCGCCAGTACCAGCGCGCGGCCGACATGGCCGGCACCGAACAGGATCAGCGGCC
>JAEVZM010000081.1 GCA_023392225.1 Pseudomonadota bacterium | reverse complement strand
GGTCCACGGCGCGAGCCTGGCCGTGGCGCGCGGCGAGGCGGTCGGGCTGCTCGGCGCCAACGGCGCCGGCAAGACGCCGATCTTCTACATGATCACCGGCCTGGTGAAGGCCGACTACGGCACCATCGAGCTCGACGGCCACGACGTCACCCACCTGCCGATGTATCGGCGCGCCCGCCTCGGCATCGGCTACCTGCCGCAGGAGAACTCGATCTTCCGCGGCCTGTCGGTCGAGCAGAACATCCGCGCCGTGCTCGAAGTGGTCGAGCCCGACAAGCGCAACCGCGAGGAGCAGCTCGATGCGCTCCTCGAGGAGTTCCACATCAGCCACCTGCGCAAGAACGCGGCGATCTCGCTCTCGGGCGGCGAGCGGCGGCGCTGCGAGATCGCCCGGGCGCTGGCCAGCCGGCCGGCCTTCATGCTGCTCGACGAGCCGTTCACCGGCGTCGACCCGATCGCGGTCGGGGACATCCAGGCCCTGGTCCGGCACCTCACCAGCCTCGGCATCGGCGTGCTCATCACCGACCACAATGTCCGCGAGACGCTGGGCCTGATCGACCGTACCTACATCATTCATTCTGGTACGGTGCTGTTCGAGGGCGAGCCCGACGAGGTCGTCGAAAGCGCGGAAGTGCGTCGTCTTTACCTGGGTGAGCAATTTACCCTTTAATCGCATCGCTGCTTCGGGTACGAAAGATGCCGACAAGCAATTTTCGGACCAATCGGGGCGATCGGTCGTCTGCTCATGGCGCTTTCTCCGCGCATAGAACTCCGCCAGAGCCAGCTGCTGGTCATGACGCCGCAGCTGATGCAGGCGATCAAGCTGCTGCAGCTCTCCAATCTCGACCTGGTCGCCTATGTCGAAGCCGAGCTCGAGCGCAATCCGCTGCTCGAGCGCGTCGATGACGAGGGCGGCGGGGAAGGGCCCGAGCGGGGCGACATCGAGCCGCAGGCGGCCGCCGAGCACAGCGCCGGCGAGGGTCCCGAGTGGCTCGAGACCAGCCTCGAGGGCGGCGAGGCGATCGAATCCAAGCTCGATACCGACCTCGGCAACATCTACCAGGACGACCACGGCCGGGCCGCGGCCGAGACCGCCCCGGTGCTGCCGGCCGAATCGTGGTCGGCCGCCCCGACCCGGGCGACGGTCAGCTCCGACGACTACAATCTCGAGGCCTTCGTCGCCGACGCCAAGTCGCTGGCCGACCATCTCGCCGACCAGCTCGGCGTCGCCACCGCCGATCCGGCGCTGCGCCTCGTCGGCCAGGCGATCATCAGCGAGATCGACGAGGCCGGCTATTTCCGGGCGGACCTTGCGGAGCTCGCCGAGCGCCTCGGCGCCCCGCTCGCCACGGCCGAGGCGGCCCTCGCCCTCCTGCAGAGCTTCGAGCCCTCGGGGGTCGGCGGCCGCGACCTTGCCGAGTGCCTCGCCATCCAGCTGCGCGAGCGGGACCGCTACGACCCGGCGATGGCGGCGCTGGTGGCGCATCTCGACCTGGTCGCCCGGCGCGACCATGCGGCGCTGCTCAAGCTGTGCGAGGTCGATGCCGAGGACCTCGCCGACATGCTCGCCGAGCTCCGCACGCTCAACCCCAAGCCGGGCAACGCCTTCGGCGAGACCCTCGTCCAGCCGGTGATCCCGGATGTTCTGGTGCGGCCGGCCTCCGACGGCGGCTGGCATGTCGAGCTCAACACCGGGACGCTGCCCCGTGTGCTGGTCAACCAGACGTACCATGCCAAGGTGACCAAGGGCCGGAAGAACGACCAGGACGAGGCCTATCTCAGCGACTGCCTGCAGACGGCGAAGTGGCTGGTGAAGAGCCTCGACCAGCGCGCCCGGACCATCCTCAAGGTGGCGACCGAGATCGTCCGCCAGCAGGACGGCTTCCTCGCCGAGGGGGTCCAGCACCTGCGCCCGCTCAACCTCAAGACGGTCGCCGAGGCGATCGGCATGCACGAATCGACGGTGTCGCGGGTCACCTCGAACAAGTACATGGCGACCAACCGCGGCATCTTCGAGATGAAGTACTTCTTCACAGCGGCGATCCCTTCGGCCGGCGGCGGCGACGCCCATTCGGCCGAGGCGGTGCGCCACCGCATCAAGCGGCTGATCGACGAGGAGAGTGCCGATGCCGTCCTCTCCGACGACACCATCGTCAAGGTGTTGCGCGATTCCGGCATCGACATCGCGCGGCGCACGGTGGCCAAGTACCGGGAGGCGATGCGCATCCCGTCTTCGGTCCAGCGGCGGCGCGACAAGCTCGCGCTCAACGAGGGCCGCGAGCGGCGCGGGGCGGGGATCACGGCATGAGCATCATCCACAGGTGCCGGCTCGTCGGAGGGGGACCGGACCGGGGCCGGTTGACTTGTCGGCGCGCCACTCATAGAACCTGCGCCCATCGACGAGCCGGGGTGGCGGCGCGCGTTTTTCGCGAAGCGTCTACAGCGCTCTTGGCCTCGACGGCGCCGTCCATGGCGCGGGCCACGTAGCGCACTTCGCGCTCGACAGAACCGAACGACGGAGAAGGTTCGAAGCTCCCATGGGATTGCGCATTTCAGGTAAGAACCTCGACATCGGCGATGCCTTCCGCATCCATGCCGAGGAGCGGCTCGCCGCCGCGCTCGCCAAGTATTTCGATGGCGGCTTCAGCGGCCAGGTGGTGCTCGAGCGGGACGGCCCCGGCTTCCGGACCGACTGCACGCTGCACCTCGACACCGGCATCGTGCTGCAGGCGACCGGCCGCGCCCAGGAGCCGCATCAGAGCCTCGACATCGCCGCCGACCGGATCGAGAAGCGGCTGCGGCGCTACAAGCGGCGCCTCAAGGACCACCGTCCGACCAATCGCACCGACTCCCTGCCCGCGGCGAGCTACGTCATCGCCTCGCTGGACGAGGAGGAGGACGTGGCGGCCGACTACAACCCGACCATCATCGCCGAGGAGATCGCCCATCTCGAGATGATGACCGTCGGCAAGGCGGTGACGGCGATGGATCTCTCCGATCTTCCCGTCGTTGTCTTCCGCAATGCCGCCCATGGCGGCATCAGCGTCGTCTATCGCAGGACCGACGGTCACATCGGCTGGATCGATCCGTCGCTCGAAACTCAGCGTGATCCGAAGGACCGCTGAAGCACGGACGCCGGAAGCCAAAGGCCCGGCGCGAGGGGACAAGAGCTTGGATTGTCGATGATGGACCTAGGCGATCTCATCAAGCCCGAGGCGGTGATCGGCTCGCTCAAGGCCAACAGCAAGAAGCAGGCGATCCAGGCGATCGCCGAGAAGGCTTCCGAGCTGACCGGGATTCCGGAGCGTGAGATCTTCGAGACGCTGCTCCAGCGCGAGAAGCTCGGCTCGACCGGCGTCGGGGGCGGCATCGCCATCCCGCATGGCAAGCTCGCCAGCCTCGATCACATCTTCGGGCTGTTCGCGCGGCTGCCGAAGCCGATCGATTTCGAGGCGCTCGACGACCAGCCGGTGGACCTGATCTTCCTCCTGCTCGCGCCCGAGGGGGCCGGGGCCGACCATCTCAAGGCCCTCGCCCGCATCGCCCGGCACCTGCGCGAGCCGGGCGTCGCCTCCAAGCTCCGCGCCTCGGCCGACAAGGCCGCGCTCTACGCGGTGATGACCGAGGGCGCGACGCCGAACGCCGCCTGAGCGCGCGACGCCGGGATCGGGGCGCCGGCCGCCGCGCCGGACCCTCCCGAGCCGGATTGCGTCGCGTGGCGGGTCATGCTCAAACCGTTTCAATCAGGGAGGGACGGTGGCGAGCATGGTGACGGCGATCGGAATTATCGGCCTCGGCAAGATCACCGAGGACCAGCACCTGCCGGTGATCGCGCAGAATCCTGCCTTTCGCCTGGCCGCGGTGGCGAGCCAGCGGGGCGTCGCGGTCCCCGGCGTGCCGACCTTCCGCACCCCGGCGGAGATGTATGCCGCGGTGGCCGAGGTGGGCGCCGTCGCGGTCTGCACGCCGCCGCAGGTGCGCCACGCCATCGCCCGCGAGGCGCTGGCCGCGGGCAAGGACGTGCTGCTCGAGAAGCCGCCGGCGATGACGGTGAGCGAGCTCGACGACCTCGCCGCCTATGCCGCGGCAGAGCAGCGCGTGCTCTTCACCACCTGGCACTCGCAGTACAATGCCGCTGTCCTCCATGCCCGGCGCCTGCTCGCCGGCGAGACGGTGCGGCGCCTCACCGTCACCTGGAAGGAGGACGTGCGGCGCTGGCATCCCGGCCAGAAGTGGATCTGGACCGCCGGCGGCTTCGGCGTCTTCGACCCCGGCATCAATGCGCTCTCGATCGTCACCGAGATCATGCCGCAGCCGGTGTTCGTCGCCGCCGCCGATCTCACCTACCCGGAGAATTGCGACGCGCCGATCGCGGCCTCGCTCCGCTTCCGCACCATGGCCGCGGACGAGGGGCTGACGGCGGCGTTCGACTGGCGCCAGACCGGGCCGCAGACCTGGGACATCGAGATCGAGACCGCGGCCGGCAACCAGCTGAAGCTCAGCCATGGCGGCGCGCGACTCGAGCTTAACGGCACCCTCGACGTCGAGCGCCCGGCGCACGAATACGAAGACATCTACGATCGCTTCGCCGAGCTGTTGCGCGAGCGGCGCAGCCTGGTCGACGCCGCGCCGCTCCGGCTCGTCGCCGACGCCTTTCTGGTCGGCCGCCGGCTCGTCACCGATCCCTTCCACGACTGACGGAGGTACCGATCATGGCCACACGCGGGTTCTTCGGCCGCCGCCTGCCGCCCGAGGAGGCGGTGCGCCTGCCGCCCGGGCAGTACAAGGAGGACGGCTTTCCGGTGCTCTCGGCCGGGCCGACGCCCCAGGTGGCGACGCAGTCCTGGCGCTTCACCCTCAAGGACGGGCCGCGGCCGATCGCCTCGTGGAGCTGGGAGGAGTTCGGCCAGCTGCCGCGCACCCCGCTCCACCGCGACATCCACTGCGTCACCAAGTGGAGCAAGTTCGACACCGACTGGGAAGGGGTGCGGATCGACGACATCCTCGCCGCCGCCGGGCTCGAAGGGCCGCCGACCCCCTACGTGCTCGCCCATTCCTATGACGGCTACACCACCAACGTGCCCTATGCCGACCTCGCCGGCGACCAGGCGATGATCGCCTTCGCCTATGACGGCGCGCCGATCTCGGCCGACCATGGCGGCCCGGCCCGGCTGCTGGTGCCGCACCTCTATTTCTGGAAGTCGGCGAAGTGGGTGAACGCGCTCCAGTTCACCACCCGCGACGAGCCGGGCTTCTGGGAGCTGCGCGGCTACCACATCTACGGCGACCCATGGAAGGAGCAGCGCTTCACCGGCGACTGAGGCTTACTTCAGCGTGTCGAACCAGGCCTTCCACGCCGCCGCCGCCTTGCCGAAGGTGCCGCGGTGGCTGGTCGGCCCGGTCGAGATCGCCTCGACCTTGTCGTTCCCCGACCCCATCGCCTCCTGGTAGGTCATGGCCAGCCGGCCGAGGCCGACGCTGATCACCTCGTCGGCCTCGCCGTAGTAGTTGCGCACCGGCGTCTCGATCACCCAGCGGAACACCTGGTTCGCCGCGAGCAGCCGGCCATAGGCCGAGGCGGCGAAGAACCGGGGGTCGAAATACTCGGTCCGAACCAGCTCGTGCAGGTCGGTCGGGATCTTCGTCGCGTCCACCGGGGTCCGGTCGTAGGCCGCCTTCGCCATCTCGTAATAGGCGTCGTTGATCACCGAGCGGGCGAGGCCCGGAACCGAATAGTAGTTCTCGTAGGAGAACGCCGAGAGGATGAAGAGCGTGTTGACCCAGGCCGCGTCGATCGGCCGGGGGAAGTTGAGGAAGCCGTTGAGGGCGAGGAAGATGTCGACCGGCGCGCTGGCGGTCGCGGCCGCCGCCACCTTGACGCCGGACGCCTCGAGCTTCTCGAGGAAGGCCATCGTCACGTAGCCGCCCTGCGACCAGCCGGCGAGGAACAGCGGCCCGGTCTCCACCCCGAGGTCGGCGAGCACGTCGCGGCCGGCGCGGAGCATGTCGAAGGTCGCCTGCTGGTGGCTGGCCTTCACCACGTAGCCCTCGGGCTCGCTGGTGTCGCCCATGCCGAAATAGTCGGCGCCGATGAGCGCGTAGCCCTGGCCGGCGAAGAGCGCGATGGCGAGCTGCGTCTCGGGCGACTGCTCGGGGAAGGAGGGGACCTCTTCCTTCCCGTAGACGGTGCCGTGCTGGTAGGAGACGAGCGGCAGCGTGCCGCTTGCGCCCTCGGGTACCGCGACGAGCCCGGTGGCCACGATCGGCCGGTTGTTCTGCTCGGGGACCACCGAGGGATACGTCAACCGGTAGAGGCGGACGGCGTTGGTCGCCGGCGTGTAGTCGGCGCTGACGCCGGTGAAGGCCGGGATGTCGGTGTCGAGGATGGCGTTGAGGCGATCGACGTCCCAGGTCGCGATCAGCGCGTAGCGCAAGCCCGGCGCGACCTCCGTCGCGGTCATCTCGTCCGCCGCTGCCGCGATCGGGCCGACGCCTGCCACCAGCAGAAAGGCGGCAAGGCGCCGCCGCAGAACCGCACCCGTCCGCATGCTCATTCTCCTCGGCCGCATCAGGCCTATCTTAGCATGGCGCACCGGGGTCGCGGAGGGGCCGGTGCGACGACGGCGGTGTCACAGTTCGTGCATCGCGCCGGGCTTGGTGGTAACCGCAAGCGCAGGAACGAGTGAGCAGAAGATGAACCAGCCCCCCCAGCCGCCGCGCCTCCGCTGGCAGGACACGACGATCACCCGGATCGTCGCGCAGACCCCGACCGTGAAGAGCTTCTTCCTGAAGCCGGCCGAGGGCTTCGCCTTCGTCGCGGGGCAGCATGTCGACGTGCGGCTGACGGCGCCGGACGGCTACCAGGCGCAGCGCAGCTACTCGATCGCCTCCGCCCCGGGCGAGCCCGAGATCGAGCTGGTCATCGAGCGGCTGGAGACCGGCGAGGTCTCGGCGTTCTTCCACGAGGTCGCCCAGATCGGCGACAGTATCGAGCTGCGCGGGCCGATCGGCGGGCATTTCAACTGGCTGCCCGGCGATGGCGGCCCGATCCTCCTGATCGGCGGCGGCTCGGGCGTCGTGCCGCTGGTTTCGATGCTCCGGTCGCGGCGCCGCGCCGGGGTCGCCGCGCCGTTCGGGCTGGTCTATTCGGCGCGCAGCTTCGCCGACGTGATCTTCCGCGACGAGCTGATGGCGGAGGCGGCGGCCGATCCGGGCTTCCATCTCAGCCTCACGCTGACCCGCCAGGCGGCGCCGCACGAGGGCATCCGCTCCGGCCGGATCGACCGGGAGGTCATCGCCGGCGCCCTGGCCGGGCTCGGCGCCATGCCCCGGCTCGCCTTCGTCTGCGGCGCAACGGCCTTCGTCGAGGTCGCCTCGATGTTCCTCGTCGAGGCCGGCGTGCCGGCGGGCCGCATCCGCACCGAGCGCTATGGCGGCACCCCGGCGACCCGCCTCGACGACAGCGTGATGGTGGCGCCCGAGGCCTGAGCGCCGCCGGCCGCCCGGCGCGGTGCCGCGCCGGTGCGACATTTGGCGCTTCACGCGGCCCGGCACTTCGGGCAGATAGTCGACTCAAAGAGTTCGTTGGAAACGCCGATGTATTCGCATATCGCCTCGAACGACATCACCGAGCCGCTCGATTTCACCGGGGGGTGGATGACCAACACGGTCATCGCGCTGGTGTCGGGCGGCTACGCCAATTACGGAACCGACAAGGGCAAGGACTGGATCGACCTCCAGACCAATGCCGGCCTGGTGCGCCTGGTGGGCGTCTCGTTCCAGGTCAAGAGCGGCAAGACCCCGGCCGAGGACGGCAGCTACTATTATTTCCCGGTCTGGCAGAACAAGTACCTCAAGGTGGCCAAGTCGGCGACCGTCGACCGGGTCTTCTCGCACACCCACCAGACCACCTTCGACAATGACTATGGCAACGGGACCAAGGCCAAGGTCTCGGAGATCATCGGCAGGTCGCCGGTCGAGCTGCTCAGCGAGACCACCGGGATCCGCGTCGACGGCAGCAAGTTCGCCGCCACGATCGTCCTCAACGACAAGGGCAGCATCGCCTACAGCAACAATGGCGGCGACACTGTGTTCGGCGGCGACGGCCCCGACCTCATGTTCGGCGGCAACGGCAAGGACAAGCTCTACGGCGGCG
>JAEVZM010000036.1 GCA_023392225.1 Pseudomonadota bacterium | reverse complement strand
GCGGATGAGCACGGAGTACCTCTCCCACGTCCAGGACGACGACGGCGTCACCACGACCTGCCGCGACCGCCTCTCGGGCAAGGAGGTCACGATCCGCTCGAAGTTCCTCGTCGGCGCCGACGGCGGCAACTCGCTGGTCGCCGAACACCTCGGCCTCCCCTTCGAGGGCCGGATGGGCGTCGGCGGCTCGATGAACATCCTCTTCCGGGCCGATCTCTCGAAATACGTCGCCCACCGCCCGAGCGTCCTCTACTGGGTGATGCAGCCCGGTGCCGACGTCGGTGGCATCGGCATGGGACTGGTCCGCATGGTGCGGCCGTGGAACGAGTGGCTGATCGTCTGGGGCTACGACATCAACCAGCCGCCGCCGGACGTCTCCCCCGCCTTCGCCACCGAGGTGGCGCGCCAGCTGGTCGGCGATCCGGGCCTCGAGATCGAGCTGCTCGGCGCCAATACCTGGACGGTCAACAACTGCTTCGCGACCCACCTCCAGAAGGGGCGCGCCTTCATCATGGGCGATGCGGCGCACCGTCACCCGCCGTCCAACGGCCTCGGCTCGAACACCTCGATCCAGGATGGCTTCAACCTCGCCTGGAAGCTCGCCATGGTCGTCAAGGGCCAGGCCGGCATGGGCCTCCTCGACACCTACTCCGTCGAGCGTGCCCCGATCGCCCGCCAGATCGTCACCCGTGCCAACCAGTCGATCGCCGAGTTCGGGCCGATCTTCGAAGCGCTCGGCATGGACGGCGGCGTCGACCACGACAAGATCCAGCGCAACATGGAGGCGCGGGCCGACGCGACGCCCGCTGCCGAGGCGCAGCGCGACGCGCTTCGGAAGGCGATCGCCTTCAAGAAGTACGAGTTCGACGCCCATGGCGTCGAGATGAACCAGCGCTACCGCTCGGCCGCGGTCGTCACGGACGGGCAGGAGGAGCCCGCCTTCCCCGATGACCCCGAGCTCCACTATGCGCCGACCACCTGGCCCGGCGCGCGGCTGCCGCATGTCTGGCTGTTCGACCGGGCTGGCCGGCGCGTCTCGAGCCTCGACCTCTGCGGCCACGGCGCCTTCACGCTCTTCACCGGCATTGGCGGCGAGGGCTGGGTGGCGGCGGCGGAGGCGGTCGTCGGCGAGCTCGGGCTGCCGATCCGCACCCACGTCATCGGGCCGCGCCGGCCGATCGAGGACCATACCGGGGACTGGGCGCGGGCGAGCGAGATCCGCGACGCCGGCTGTCTCCTGGTCCGTCCCGACCACCACGTCGCCTGGCGGGCGCCGACCCTTGCCGCGGACCCCGCGGCGGAGCTTCGGCGCGCGCTCACCGCGATTCTAGCGCTCTGAGGAGGAACGGATGAACGCCGAGCACGAGCAGGGCTACTTCACCGAGGCGGACTCCGCGGAGGTCGTCGTGGCGCGCAACCGGACCGCCGAGGATGCGCGGCTGCGCCAGGTGATGGAGGTGATCACCCGGAAGCTGCACGAGGCGGTGAAGGAGATCGAGCCGACACAGGAGGAGTGGTTCCGGGCCCTCATGTTCCTCACCGAGACCGGCCAGATGTGCAACGAATGGCGGCAGGAATACATCCTGCTCTCCGACGTGCTGGGCGTCTCGATGCTGGTCGATGCGATCAACAACCGGAAACCCTCGGGCGCGTCCGAGTCGACCGTCCTCGGCCCGTTCCATGTCGCCAATGCGCCCGAGCTGCCGATGGGCGCCAACATCTGCCTCGACCAGAAGGGCGAGCCGATGTTCGTCCATGGCCGCATTCTCGACACCGAGGGGCGGCCGGTGGCCAACGCCAAGATCGACGTCTGGCAGGCGAATGACGAGGGCTTCTACGATGTCCAGCAGAAGGGCATCCAGCCCGACTTCAACCTCCGCGGCGTGTTCCGGACCGGCGCCGACGGCCGCTACTGGTTCCGCGGGGTGAAGCCGAAATTCTATCCGATCCCCGACGACGGCCCGGTGGGCAAGCTGCTCCGAGCCCTCGGCCGCCACCCCTACCGGCCGGCGCATCTCCATTACATCGTCGAGGCGGACGGCTTCGAGCGCTTGACCACGCACATCTTCGACCCCGACGACCCCTACATCGATTCCGATGCCGTGTTCGGGGTGAAGAAGAGCCTCCTCGCCGAGTTCCGGAAGGTCGACGATCCTACGGCCGCGGCGAAGGTGGAGCTGGGCGCGCCGTTCTACGACGTGGCGTTCGACTTCGTACTGTCGCACAAGAAGGCCGGCTGAGACGGCGCCCCCGCCGGCGCGAATGTCGCGCGGCATCGGTGGCGGCCCGGCTTTGGAATTGAGAGGGACGGGAGATGGACAAGACAGTCGCCGACCTCGCCACCGCGGTGGCGGGGGTCGAGGACGGCATGACGGTGATGATCGGCGGCTTCGGCGGGGCCGGCGCGCCGATCGAGCTCATCCACGCCCTCATCGACCGCTACCGGGCGACAGGCCATCCGAAGGACCTCACCGTCGTCAACAACAACGCCGGCAACGGCCATGTCGGGCTCGCCGCGCTGATCGAGCACGGCATGGTGCGGAAGCTGGTCTGCTCGTTCCCGCGCTCGGCCGATCCCGTGGTGTTCACCGAGCGCTACCTCGCCGGGCAGATCGAACTGGAGCTGGTGCCGCAGGGCACCCTCGCCGAGCGCATCCGGGCGGGCGGGGCGGGCATCCCGGCCTTCTACACGCCGACCGCCTACGGCACGGATCTGGCGCACGGCAAGCCGGTCGAGGAGTTCGACGGGCGGCCCTACGTCCAGGAGCGCTGGCTGAAGGCGGACGTGGCGCTGGTCAAGGCCGAGACCGCCGATACCCACGGCAACCTCACGTTCCGTGCCGCGGCGCGGAACTTCAACCCGCTGATGTGCATGGCCTCCACCGAGGCGATCGTCCAGGCGAGTCGGGTGGTGCCGGCCGGCGGCATCGATCCCGAGGTCGTGGTGACGCCGGGCATCTTCGTCCAGAAGGTCGTGGAGGTGGTGGCGCCGCAGCAGGAAGAAGACCTCAACCGCGCCCGCGCCGTCTATCCGGAAGCCTGACATGAACGACAAGCTCAGCAACGACCAGATCGCCTGGCGCGCGGCGCAGGACATCGCCGACGGCGCCTATGTCAACCTCGGCATCGGCTTCCCGGAGAAGGTCGCGCAGTACCAGCCGCCCGGCCGGAAGGCGATCTTCCACACCGAGAACGGCATCCTCGACTTCGGCGAGTCGCCGCCGCCGGGCGAGGAGGACTGGGACCTGATCAACGCCGGCAAGCGCGCCGTGACGCTCAATCCCGGCGCCGCGTTCTTTCACCATGCCGACAGCTTCGCCATGGTCCGTGGCGGCCATCTCGACGTCGCCATCCTCGGTGCTTACGAGGTCGCCGAGAACGGCGACCTCGCCAACTGGTCGACCGGGCCGAAGGGCGTGCCCGCCGTCGGCGGCGCGATGGACCTCGTGCATGGCGCCAAGCGCATCGCCGTCATCACCGACCACGTGACGAAGGACGGCCGGCCAAAGCTCGTCCAGCGCTGCACGCTGCCGCTCACCGGCGTCGGCTGTGTCACCCGGGTCTACACCTCGCTCGCGGTGTTCGACATCGCGGACGGCCGCTTCGTGCTGCGCGAAAAGCTGCCCGCGCTCTCGCTCGAGGCGCTCCAGTCCGTCACCGGCGCCGAGATCGACGTGCCGGGGCCGGTCGCCGATCTCGTCGTCCCGGAGCTCTGAGACCATGGCCGAGGCCTATATCTGCGACTATGTCCGTACCCCGATCGGACGCTTCGGCGGGGCGCTCTCGTCCGTCCGCGCCGACGACCTCGGCGCGATCCCCCTCAGGGCGCTGGTCGACCGCCACCCCGGCCTCGACTGGGAGGCGGTCGGCGCCGTGATCTACGGTTGCGCCAACCAGGCGGGGGAGGACAATCGGAACGTCGCCCGGATGGCGCTGCTCCTCGCCGGGCTGCCCGTGACGGTTCCTGGGACGACGATCAATCGCCTCTGCGGGTCGGGCATGGATGCGGTGCTTGCGGCGGCGCGGGCGATCAAGTCCGGCGAGGCGGAGCTCGTCGTGGCCGGTGGCGTCGAGAGCATGTCGCGCGCCCCCTTCGTGATGCCCAAGGCCGAGACGGCCTTCTCGCGCACCGCCGAGATCTACGACACGACCATCGGCTGGCGCTTCGTCAACCCGGTGATGAAGGCGCAATACGGCGTCGATTCGATGCCCGAGACCGGCGAGAACGTCGCCGAGGACTTCGCCGTGAGC
>JAEVZM010000016.1 GCA_023392225.1 Pseudomonadota bacterium | reverse complement strand
GGCGATGTCGGGGGCAGCGGCGAGCGCGGCCCGGAGGTCGCTCCGCAGCCCCGCATCGTCGAGCAGCCAGGCGACCGAGTCGAGCCGGCGGGCGATCTCGGCGGGGTCGGTGGAGGGGCCGTTGAGCCGGCGGGCGAGCAGCCGGGCGCCGCCGCCGGTGACGGTCCGGTCGATGGCCGAGAGGAGGCTGCCCCGACGCTCGCCGGAGAGGGTCACGGCGAGCTCGAGATTGGCGCGGGTCGCGGCGTCGATCAGCATCGTCGCCCCGGCCGCCTCCGCCGCGGGCGGGGAGAGCGGCGGGCGCTCGCCGATCTGGGTCTTCTCGACATAGGCGAGGGCGGCGGCCGCGGCCGACAGCTCGGCGCGGGAGAAGCTGCCGAAGCCGTCGAGCGTCTTCACCGCGAAATAGCCGGTGAGGCGGGCTTCCGCGGTGGCGCCGTCGAAGAAGGCGCCCGGCAGCGGCGTCACCGCCGGGCCGAGGCCGCGCCAGAAGGCGTTCATCGCCTCGTCGGCGAACACCGAGTCCGGCACCAGCACCTCGCGCGCCTCGATCCGGGCGAGGTCGGCGGAGAGGCGGGCGGCATCGCTCTCCGCCACCCGGAACTCACCGGTAGAGATGTCGATCCAGGCGAGGCCGTAGAGGTCGGCGCCGTCGCTGCCGGCACCGCGGAGCCGCGAGACGGCGGCGAGGTAGTTGTTGCGGCCCGGCGCGAGCAGTGAATCCTCGGTGAGCGTGCCCGGCGTCACCAGCCGCACGACGTCGCGGCGGACCACCGACTTGGCGCCGCGCTTCTTGGCCTCGGCCGGGTCCTCGACCTGCTCGCAGACCGCGACCCGGTGGCCGAGGGCGATGAGGCGTTGCAGGTACTGGTCGGCGGCGTGGATCGGCACGCCGCACATCGGAATGTCCTCGCCGAGATGCTTGCCGCGCTTGGTGAGGGTGATGCCGAGCGCGCGCGAGGCGGTCTCGGCATCGTCGAAGAACATCTCGTAGAAGTCGCCCATCCGGTAGAACAGCAGGCAGTCCGGATTGGCGGCCTTGATCTCGATGTACTGCGCCATCATCGGCGTCGCGCCGGCAAGGTCCGGGGCGGGCGGGTTGGTCTCCGGGATGGCGGTATCCATGGCGGCCGGACGCTAGCAGAAGGCCTAGCGGTTTTCACCCGCGCGACCTCGCCCGGTCCACAGGGAATGCGCGGCCGCCGGGGCCGTCAGGCCTTGGCCATGCTGTTCTTGATCATGCCGACGATGGCCGTCAGGATCGCGCCGCCGACGCCGGAGCCGACGACCTGGCCGATGATCGCGCCGATGTCGAGGCTGCCGCCGGTCCCCTGCAGCATCGGGATCAGCGCCTGCAGCAGCTGGCCGCCGCCGAGCCCGCCGATCGCGCCGGCGATGGTGTTGCCGGCCCCGCCGAGGCTCGCATTCTTCATTGCCGCGCCTGCGGCATTGCCGCCGGCGGCACCGGCGATGAGCTGGATGTTGATGTTGATGATCGAGGAATCCACGAGCGTACCTCCTGTTCGCGGCGGGACGGCGCCCACGCCGGATCTTTGGGGAAAACGCACTGGCGACGCTTACGCGGGGCCTCTGGATCGTCCTGCTTGTTGGCGCTGAACACGCGCGAATCGGCAGCCTCCCGCCACCGTGACGGGAGGCTACGCCCAATTGTCAATTTTCGCTAGGAGCGGGGCGCGCTCAACTCCGGTAGTCGCCGTTGATGGCGACGTATTCCTTGGTGAGGTCGCAGGTCCAGACCCGGTCGCTGGCCTTGCCGAGGCCGAGCTCGACGGTGATGACGATCGTCTCGTCCTTCATGTAGGCGGAGGCGGCTTCTTCCGAATAGTCCGGGTCGCGCTCGCCCTTCACCGCGACCCGGATGTCGCCGAAGTAGATCGCGAGGCGGTCGCGGTCGGCCGGCTCGCCGGCCTTGCCGACGGCCATGACGATGCGGCCCCAGTTGGCGTCCTCGCCGGCGATGGCGGTCTTGACCAGGGGCGAGTTGGCGATCGACATCGCGATGCGCCGGGCCGAGGCCCTCGAGGTGGCGCCCTCGACCCGGATCTCGACGAATTTCCGCGCCCCCTCGCCGTCCTTCACCACCTGGTGGGCGAGGTCGAGGAGGAGGTCGTCCAGCGCCGCGCGGAAGGCGGCGAGCCGGCGGTCGCGGGTGTTCTCGACCGGCGCGACCTTCGCCTTGCCGGTGGCGAAGAGGAGGAGGGTGTCCGAGGTCGAGGTGTCGCTGTCGACGGTGATGGCGTTGAAGCTGCCGGTGACGCCCTTGGAGAGCAGCGACTGGAGGATCGGCGCCGGGATCGGCGCGTCGGTGGCGACGAAGGAGAGCATCGTCGCCATGTCGGGGGCGATCATGCCGGCGCCCTTGGCGATGCCGTTGATGGTCACGGTGCCGTCGCCGAAGGGGACGGTCCGGGTGGCGAGCTTGGGATAGGTGTCGGTGGTCATGATGGCGCGGGCGGCATCGGCCCAGCGGGCCGGCGAGACCTCCGGCGCGAGCCGCTCGACGACGCCCTCGAACTTCGCCGCCGGCAGCGGCTCGCCGATCACCCCGGTCGAGGCCAGGTAGACCTGTTTCGCCGGGCAGCCGACCGCCTTCGCCACCATCGCGGCGGAGAGCCTTACGGTTTCCTTGCCCTTGCGTCCGGTGAAGGCATTGGCATTGCCGGAGTTGACCAGCAGTGCCCGCGCCTTGCCGTCGGCGAGGTTGGCCGCGCACCAGTCGACCGGCGCCGAGCGGCACTTCGAGCGGGTGAAGACGCCGGCCACCGCCGTCCCCTTGTCGAAGACGGCGAGCAGCACGTCGGTGCGGTTCTTGTACTTGATCCCGGCCTCGGCGGTGGCGAAGGCGGCGCCTTCGATCTCCGGCATCTCGGGATAGAACTTCGGCGCGAGCGGCGAGACCGCGGTCGACATGGGGGGAGCCTCGAAAGGGATCAGCGGGAACGTGGTGTCCGGTGTGCCGCAGTCCTGGGTCCGACGCAAGTCACCGGGCCCTCGGATGCCGGGCCCTGAAATGCGGAACGGGCCGCCTGGTGGCGGCC
>JAEVZM010000004.1 GCA_023392225.1 Pseudomonadota bacterium | reverse complement strand
GATCGATGGCGGCGACCGCTGCTCGTGAGGGATCAGTCGTTGACGCTGACCCCTTCGAAGCGCCAGCCCTTGTCGGTGTTGACGAAGACGTAGATCAGCTCGCAATAGGCGACGTAGTAGTCGACGCCGTCCTCGTAGGGCTCGGTCGTGGCGAGACAGGCACGGGCGTCGGCATCGAACCAATCGTCATATATCTGGGGAAACGAGCCGCCCTGGACCTGGTCGCCATTGTAGACCATCGGGAACTTGAACAGGCCCTTGACCGTGTCGACATCGTCGTCGTTGAGGGCGGTGATGAATTTCGTCCAGAATGCGTCGAACGCTTCATCGGCATGCGCCGGCACTGTAGACACAGCCGCAAGGACGACGGCGACCAACGCGAACACCTTGCCAAATCCCGAGACGACACGCATTCCTGCCTCCACGACAACGCCACCGAGCCGACGGAGCATATCAATTGCCGCAAGCCCCGGAAGAGGGATTCGCTTCCCGCCCCGAGAAGAGCAACGCAGCGGAGCCGGCCATCACGCCGGAGCTCGTCGCCGCCCACGGGCTGAAGCCGGATGAATACCAGCTGGCGCTCGACCTGATCGGCCGCGAGCCGACGCTCACCGAGCTCGGCATCTTCTCGGCGATGTGGAACGAGCACTGCTCCTACAAGTCGTCGAAGAAGTGGCTGCGGACGCTGCCGACCACCGGGCCCCGGGTCATCCAGGGGCCGGGCGAGAATGCCGGCGTGGTCGACATCGGCGACGGCGAGGCGGTGATCTTCAAGATGGAGAGCCACAACCACCCCTCGTTCATCGAGCCCTACCAGGGCGCGGCAACCGGGGTCGGCGGCATCCTCCGCGACGTCTTCACCATGGGCGCGCGGCCGATCGCGGCGATGAACGCGCTCCGCTTCGGCGCCCCCGACCACGAGCGGACCCGGCACCTCGTCTCGGGCGTCGTCTCCGGCATCGGCCACTACGGCAACGCCTTCGGCGTGCCGACCGTCGGCGGCGAGGTCAATATCCACGCCCGCTACAACGGCAACATCCTGGTCAACGCCTTCGCCGCCGGCATCGCCCGGACCGACGGCATCTTCTACTCGAAGGCCACCGGCGTCGGCCTGCCGGTGGTCTATCTCGGCTCCAAGACCGGCCGCGACGGCATCCACGGCGCCTCGATGGCCTCGGCCGAGTTCGACGACGCCTCGGCCAAGAAGCGCCCGACGGTGCAGGTCGGCGACCCGTTCGCCGAGAAACTCCTGCTCGAGGCCTGCCTCGAGCTGATGGCAAGCGGCGCCGTGATCGCCATCCAGGACATGGGCGCGGCCGGCCTCACCTGCTCGGCGGTGGAGATGGGCGCCAAGGGCGACCTCGGCATCGAGCTCGACCTCGACAAGGTGCCGTGCCGCGAAGAGGGCATGACCGCCTACGAGATGATGCTGTCGGAGAGCCAGGAGCGCATGCTCATGGTGCTCGACCCCGACAAGGCGGCCGAGGCGGAGGCGATCTTCCGCAAGTGGGGGCTCGACTTCGCCGTGGTCGGCAAGACCACCGACGACCTCCGCTTCCGCATCATCCACAAGGGCGAGGTCAAGGCCGACCTGCCGATCAAGGACCTCGGCGACCAGGCGCCCGAATACGACCGGCCCTATACGCTGCGCAACGGCCCGCCGCCGCTCGCCGGCGACATCGCCGAGCCGGAGGACTGGAACGCGGCCCTCCTCCAGGTGGTCAGCGCGCCGGACATGGCGTCGCGGCGCTGGGTGTGGGAGCAGTACGACCACCTGATCGGCGGTGACACCATGCAGCGCCCGGGCGGCGACGCCGCCGTGGTGCGGGTCGAGGGCGGACGGAAGGGCCTCGCCTTCTCGCTCGACGTGACGCCCCGCTATTGCGGCGCCGATCCCTATGAGGGCGGCAAGCAGGCGGTGGCCGAGTGCTGGCGGAACCTGACCGCGGTCGGTGCCGAGCCGCTGGCGGTCACCGACAACCTCAATTTCGGCAATCCCGAGAAGCCCGAGATCATGGGCGAGCTGGTCGGCGCGCTCCGCGGCATCGGCGAGGCCTGCATCGCGCTCGACTTCCCGATCGTGTCGGGCAACGTGTCGCTCTACAACGAGACCAACGGCGTCGCCATCCTGCCGACGCCGGCGATCGGCGGCGTCGGGCTGCTGCCCGACGTGGCGATGATGGCGACGATCCCGTTCAAGGCCGAGGGCGAGGCGATCCTGCTCATCGGCGCGCCGCAGGCCTGGGGCACCCATCTCGGCCAGTCGACATACCTCCGCGAAGTCCTCGGCCGCGAGGACGGCCCGCCGCCGCCGGTCGACCTCGACCACGAGCGGCTGGTCGGCGACTTCGTCCGCGACCTGATCCGCGCCGATGTCGTCACCGCCGTCCACGACTGCTCCGACGGCGGCCTCGCCGTGGCGCTCGCCGAGATGGCGATGGCGTCGGGCATCGGCGCCACGGTCAACCAGCTCGAAGGGCAGGCGCCGCTTCCGGTGTTCTTCGGCGAGGACCAGGGCCGCTACGTCGTCACCGTGCACAAGGACGACGTCGAGGACGTGCTCGAGCGGGCCCGCGAGGCCGGTATCTTCGCGCCATGGATCGGCCATACCGGGGGCAGCGATTTGAAACTGGGCAGTGTCGTTTCCATATCTGTTGCAAAGCTCAGGGAAGGCCATGAGAATTGGTTCCCGGCTTTCATGTCCGGCGAGCTTTGAGGGCATTCCCGATGGCAATGAACGCAAGGGAGATCGAGGAGCTGATCCGGCAGGCACTGCCTGATGCGCGGGTGGTGATTCGCGATCTCGCCGGCGACGGCGACCATTACGCCGCGGAAGTGGTCTCGGAATCGTTCCGGGGCAAGAACCGCGTCCAGCAGCACCAGATGGTGTATAAGGCGCTGCAGGGAAACATGGGCAACGCGCTCCACGCACTGGCGCTGCAGACCAGCGTTCCCGACTAGAAGGACATCGACATGAGCGACATTCAGACCTGGATCGACAACGAGGTGAAGTCGAACGACGTGCTCCTGTTCATGAAGGGCACGCCGACGTTCCCGCAGTGCGGCTTCTCCGGCCAGGTCGTGCAGATCCTCGATTATCTCGGCGTCGAGTACAAGGGCGTCAACGTCCTCGAGAACGCCGAGATCCGCCAGGGAATCAAGGACTTCTCCAACTGGCCGACCATCCCGCAGCTCTATGTGAAGGGCGAGTTCGTCGGCGGTTGCGACATCATCCGCGAGATGTTCCAGGCGGGCGAGCTGCACGCCTTCTTCGCCGACAAGGGCATCGCGGTCGCCCAGGCGGCGTAGGCCCGCCCGACGGCGGGCCGGCCAGGCCGGCATCGCGACACATACCGGGGCCGGGATGCGATTCCGCACTTCCCGGAACGGTTTCCTGTGCTAGGAATTAACTCTTCCAAGAGCGGAGGTGGGGCTCTCGGTGCGCAGATTGCGCACCCTTGGAACAAGGAGAAGCCCTGATGTTGCGCAGACTCAAAGCAAGCGTCGGAGCGATCGCCGTTGCCGCAACGGTGGCCGCCGGCACGATGGCCGCGGCGCCCGTAGCCCAGGCCGGCCAGGACTTTTATGGCGCCCAGGTGTACCAGGTCGGCGGAAAGAACTGGAAGAAGGCCTGGAACAACAACCGCTACTACAATCGCGGCTGGAACGGGCGGTACTACAATGGCCGCTACTACAACAATGGCTGGAACGGCAACAACTGGATCGGACCGGTGATCGGCCTCGGGGCCGGCGTGGTGATCGGCTCGATGCTCGCCGCGCCGCGCTATGCGCCGCCGCCGGCCTATTACGGCAACCGCAACGCCTATTGCGCCCAGAAGTACCGCTCCTACAACCCCAGGACCGGCACCTACACGGGCTATGACGGGCGCCAGCACTACTGCCGGATCCCGTAGGCCGCCGGGCCACGACGCCAAGCCAGAGTGACAAGAAGGCCGGTGACGCACGTCGCCGGCCTTCTTCTATTGCGGCCCCGAAAAGCAAAGGGCCGCCCGAAGGCGGCCCTGAAACACGCGGGAGGCGCGAGACGCGGTCAGCGCGAGTAGAACTCGACGACCAGGTTCGGCTCCATGTGGACCGGGTACGGCACGTCGGCGAGGCCCGGGCTGCGTACGAAGGTCGCCGTCATCTTGGAGTGATCGGCCTCGATGTAGTCCGGCACGTCGCGCTCGTTGAGCTGCACCGCCTCGAGGACGACCGCGAGCTGCTTGGAGGCGTCCTTGACCGAGATCACGTCACCCGGCTTGCAGCGATAGCTCGGGATGTTGACGCGCTTGCCGTTGACCCGGACGTGGCCGTGGTTGACGAACTGGCGGGCGGCAAACACCGTCGGCACGAACTTGGCGCGGTAGACGATGGCGTCGAGCCGGCTCTCGAGGAGGCCGATGAGCTGCTCCGAGGTGTCGCCGGTGCGCCGGATGGCCTCGTAGTAGATGTTCTTGAACTGCTTCTCGGAGATGTTGCCGTAGTAGCCCTTCAGCTTCTGCTTGGCGCGGAGCTGAACGCCGAAATCCGAGAGCTTGCCCTTGCGGCGCTGGCCGTGCTGGCCGGGGCCGTATTCGCGGCGGTTGACCGGGCTCTTCGGACGGCCCCAGATGTTCTGGCCGTTACGACGGTCGATCTTGTACTTCGCCGATGCACGCTTGGTCATTCGCTGTCCCTGTATCCAATCATAGGGTTGAGCGCCCTCCTCTGCCGCCCGTCACCGGGCCGCCGACAGAAAGCCGGGGGCAAGCACCCCACGCCTTCCACGGGTCGCATGGAAATGCCGCCGCTCCCACGGGGGAACCGCGCAGCGCGGCCTAGATAGGCCGGCGCGGGGGCCATGTCAAATCAGGCGAGGCCGCCCTGGGATTCAGTTTCCCACGACGGAAACCTTCCTTGCGCCGGCGCACGACCATGATAGTTTCCATTCACGGAAACTATGAGTCGTCCCATGTCCCTCACCCTCTCCATGCATCCGCTCGCCTCCTACTGCCACAAGGTGCTGATCGCACTCCATGAGAAGGCGGTCCCCTTCGCGGCGGAGGTGATCGATTTCAGCGATCCGCATTCCGCGGCGATGCTGGCCGAGCGCTGGCCGGTCGCCAGGATTCCCGTGCTGCGTGACGAGGCGACCGGCCGGGTGATCCCGGAGAGCAGCATCATCATCGAGTACCTCGACGAGACCTGCCCCGGCCCCCGGCTGCTTCCCGAAGAGGACGAGCTGCGCCTGGAGACGCGCCTCTGGGACCGCTTCTTCGACAATTATGTCAGCACGCCGATGCAGAAGATCGTCACCGACCGGCTGCGCGCGGAGGACGAGCGCGACGCCACCGGCGTCGCGGAGGCACGGCAGACGCTCGACACGAGCTACGCCATGATCGAGGCGCAGCTGGCGGAGAAGACGTGGGCGACGGGGGCGACCTTCACGCTCGCAGACTGCGCCGCCGCGCCGGCGCTGTTCTTCGCAACGATCGTGCACCCGCCACCAGCCGGGACCGCCAGGCTGTCGGACTATCTCGAGCGCCTCCTGGAGCGCCCCTCGTTCCGGCGCGTCCTCGACGAGGCGGGGCCGTATTTCGCGCTGTTTCCCTATCGCGACGCGATGCCGGACCGGTTCCTGCGGCCATGACGGCCGGCGGCACCGGAGCGGCCCCCGACGGCCTCGACGGGCTCTTCGCGGCCCTCGCCGATGCGGGGCGAAGGACCATGGTCGAGCGGCTCGCCGTCGGGCCGGCCAGCGTCAAGGACCTCGCGCTCGCGGCGGAGATGCGCTTGCCCTCCGCCGTCAAGCACCTCCACGTCCTGGAGCGGGGCGGCCTCGTCGTCTCCCGGAAGCTCGGCCGGACGCGGACCTATTCGATCGCGCCGGACGCGCTCCAGTCGCTCCGGGCTTGGGTGAGCCGCCGGGAAGCCGAGATCAACGCCGCATTCGACCGGCTCGAAGCGCTGATCGCGGAGGAGGAGACGACGGAGCCATGAGCGCAGCGCCGATCCTGCATGCGACCTTCACCATCGATCGCGCATTCCGCGTCGCGGCCGAGCGCGCCTTCCGGTTCTGGGCCGAGCGGGACCTCAAGGCACGCTGGACGGAGTGCCATCCCGACTGGCGCGTGCTCGCGGACGAGTTCGACTTCCGTCCAGGCGGCCGCGAGGCGAAGCGCTGGGCGACGGCGGAGGGCGGCGAGCAGACCATCACCGCCACGTATCTCGACATCGCCGCCCCGCACCGCATCATCTACGCCTTCGAGATGAGCCTCGACGGGACGCGGATCTCGGCCTCGCTCGCCAGCATCGAGCTGCGCCCGGCGGGAAGCGGCACGGCGATGCACTACACCGAGCAGATCGCCTTCCTCGGGTCGGAAAGCATGCTCGCGGCACGGATCGCCGGCACCGGCTCCGGCTTCGACCGGCTGGTGTCCCTGACCGTCCCGGGCACGGCAGCGTCGGCCTGACGGCTAGGCCAGGCCGGCGAGCTTCACCGCGATCCCAAGCGCCGCCGACAGGACGAGCGTCAGCGGCACACCGAGATGGAACCGGAAGAGGGCGAGGCCGGCCACCAGCATCAGCGCCAGCGCCCAGGGGTCGAGGCTCGACCAGACCGGCCAGGGCATCGCCGCGAGGCCGAAGTCGAGGACGCCGACCGCGCCGAACAGGACGTGAAGGCCGAGCCAGAGGGCGAGATTGAGGATGACGCCGACCACCGCCGCGGTGATCGCGGCGAGCGCCCCCGAGAGCGCCCGGTTGCCGCGCAGCCGCTCCATGTAGGGGGCGCCGAGGAAGATCCAGAGAAAGCTCGGCACGAAGGTCACCCAGGCGGTGAGCAGCCCGCCGACCAGCCCGGCGAGCATCGGGTCGAGGCCGGTCGCCTCCCGGAACGCGGCGAGGAAGCCGACGAAGGAGAGGACGATGATCAGCGGCCCGGGCGTGGTCTCGGCCATGGCGAGCCCGTCGAGCATCTCGCCCGGGGCGAGCCAGCCGAAGGTGGTGACCGCCGCGTCGGCGATATAGGCGAGCACCGCATAGGCGCCCCCGAAGGTCACCACTGCCAGCCAGGAGAAGAACAGCGCGATCTCGCTGAACACGGTATCGAAGCCGAGCGCCAGCCCGAGCAGCAGCGCCGGCGCCGCCCAGAGGGCGATCGACACGGCGACGACACGCACCGCGCGGCGAAGCGTCGGCTCGACCCGGTTGAGGCCGGCATCGCCGGCACCGTCCGCACCCTCTGCCGCCGCGGTCGGGACGAGCAGCCCCGGTGCCGTCCGCGTCGCCACGTAGCCGAGCAGCCCGGCGCCGATGACGATGACCGGGAACGGCACCCCGAACACGAAGATGGCGAGGAACGAGACCGCTGCGATCGCCATTGCCACCGGCGTCCGGAGCGCACGGCGGCCGATCCGCAGTACCGCCTCGAAGACGATGGCGAGCACCGCCGCCTTGAGGCCGTAGAACAGGGTGCCGAGCCAGACGGTCTCGTGGAAGGCGGCGTAGAGCGCGGAGAGCGCGAGGATCACCGCGAGGCCGGGAAGGACGAAGAGGACGCCGGCGACGAGGCCGCCGCGGGTGCCGTTGAGCAGCCAGCCGACATAGGCGGCGAGTTGCTGCGCCTCGGGCCCGGGCAGGAGCATGCAGAAATTGAGCGCATGCAGGA
>JAEVZM010000683.1 GCA_023392225.1 Pseudomonadota bacterium | reverse complement strand
CGTCATCTGCGCCAAGGTCGCCCGCTACGCCGAGCGGCTGAACAACCCCGACCGGCTGACCTATCCGATGCGCCGCACCGGGCCGAAGGGCGATGCCGACTGGCGCGGCGGCGGCTGGCAGCGGATCGGCTGGGACGATGCGCTCGACATGGTGGCCGAGGCCTTCGTCAAGGCGACCGCCACGCACGGTCCCACCGCGGTCTGGCCCTACTACTACGCCGGCACCATGGGCCTCGTGCAGCGCGACGGCATCAACCGGCTCCGCCATGCCGGCGGCTATTCCGGCCAGTTCGACACGATCTGCGTCAACCCGGCCTGGACCGGCTATGCGGCCGGCGTCGGGCGGATCATGGGCGTCGACCCGCGCGAGATGGCGAAGTCGGACCTCGTGGTGATCTGGGGGACCAATGCCGTCGCCACCCAGGTCAACGTCATGACCCACGCCATCAAGGCGCGGAAGGAGCGCGGCGCCCGGATCGCGGTGGTCGACATCTACCGCAACGAGACCATGAAGCAGGCCGACATCGGCCTCTGCCTCCGGCCCGGCACCGACGCCGCGCTCGCCTGCGCGGTGATGCACGTCGCCTTCCGCGACGGCCATGCCGACCGCGCCTATCTTGCCCGCTTTACCGACGTGCCGGAGGAGCTCGAGGCCCATCTCGCCACCCGGACGCCGGAATGGGCGGCGGCGATCACCGGGCTCGAGGTCGCCGAGATCGAGGATTTCGCCCGCGCCGTCGGCACCACGCCGCGCACCTTCTTCCGGATCGGCTACGGCTTCACCCGCTCGCGGAACGGCGCCGCCTCGATGCACGCCGTCTCCTCGATCCCCGCCGTCACCGGCGCCTGGCAGCACGAGGGCGGCGGTGCCTTCCACTCGAACAGCACCATCTTCACCCTCGACAAGTCGATGATCGAGGGCCACGACCTCCTCGACCCCTCCATCCGCCGGCTCGACCAGTCTCGGATCGGCGCGGTGCTCACCGGCGAAGCCGAGCCGCTGTTCGGCGGCCCGCCGGTCACGGCGATGCTGATCCAGAACACCAACCCGATGTCGGTGACGCCCGAGCAGGCCAAGGTGCGCCGCGGTTTCGGGCGCGACGACCTGTTCGTCGCCGTCCACGAGCAGGTGATGACCGAGACCGCGGCGATGGCCGACGTGGTGCTGCCGGCGACGATGTTCCTCGAGCACGACGACATCTACCGGGGCGGCGGCCACCAGCACATCCTGTTCGGCGGCAAGCTGGTCGAGCCCCCGCCCGAGTGCCGGAGCAACCACGAGGTGGTTGCCGGGCTCGCGGCGCGCCTCGGCTTCGAGCATCCCGGCTTCGGCATGACCCCGCGCGAGCACATCGACTGGATGCTCCGGAAGTCGGGCAAGGGGACGCTTGAGGAGCTCGAGGCCAGCCGCTGGATCGACTGCCAGCCGGACTTCCGCACCGCCCATTTCCTCGACGGCTTCGCCCAGCCCGACGGCCGCTTCCGCTTCAAGCCGGACTGGCCGCGGGTCAAGGCCAGCAACAACGGGCCGATGGGGCCGTGGGACGCGCTGCCGGCGCTGCCCGACTGGTGGCCGACCAGCGAGGCGGCCGACGAGACCCATCCCTTCCGGCTCGCGACCTCGCCGGCGCGCTCCTTCCTCAACTCCTCGTTCAACGAGACGCCATCGTCGCGGAAGAAGGAGGGCGGCCGGCCCGAGGTGATGATCCATCCCGAGGACGCCGCCATGTTCGGCATTGCCGATGGCGCCCTGGTCCGGATGGGCAACAGCCGCGGTGTCGTCCGCCTGCACGCCCGCCATTTCGACGGGCTCCGCCGCGGCGTGCTGATCTCGGAGGGCCTGTGGCCCAATGCGGCCTTCGTCGACGGCGAGGGCATCAACACGCTGACCGGGGCCGACCCGGTCGCGCCGTTCGGTGGCGCGGCCTTCCACGACAACCGGGTGTGGATCGAGGCGGCCTGAGACTAGAGCGAGACCAGCATCCCGGTCGCGGCCGGAGACACGGCGCCGACGCAGCGCTCGTCCTCGACCCGGACCGCGCCCGAGGCGACCAGCGCCAGCGCCTTGGGGTAGAGCACGTGCTCGGCGGTCAGCACCCGGGCGCCGAGCGTGTCGGGCGTGTCGCCGGCGCGCACCGGCACCGCCGCCTGGCCGATGATCGGGCCCGAATCCATCTCGTGGCGGACGAAGTGCACCGTGCAGCCATGGAGCTTCATCCCGGCGGAGAGCGCCCGCTCATGGGTGTCGAGGCCCGGGAAGAGCGGCAGCAGCGAGGGGTGGATGTTGATCATCCGGTCGCGCCAGGCGGCGACCAGCTCCGCCGAGAGGAGCCGCATGAAGCCGGCGAGGCAGACGAGCTCGATGCCGTGTGCCGCGAACGCCGCGCCCATCTCGGCCTCCGCGGCCTCCCGCCCGGCCTTGTAGCTCACCGTCGCGGTGGCGATGCCGGCAGCCCGCGCATGCTCGAGGCCGGAGGCGGCGGCGCGGTTGGAGAGGACGAGGGCGACCTCGGCCGGGTAGGCGGGATCGGCAGCAGCGGCGACCAGCGCCGACATGTTGCTGCCGCGGCCGGAGATGAGGACGGCGGTCCGCTTGCGGGCAGCCATGCCGCGTCAGAGCTTGAGGTTCAGCGCGCCGTCGAAGACCACCGGATCGCCGGTGCGGGCTTCGATGCGGCCGAGGCGGAACACGGTCTCGCCCGCGGTGGCGAGGATCTCGCTCACCCGGTCGGCAGCCTCGGCGGCGACCACCACCACCATGCCGACGCCGCAATTGAAGGTGCGGAGCATCTCGGGCTGTGCGATCGGCCCCGCCTCCGCCAGCCAGCGGAACACCGGCGGCACGTCGACCTCCGAGAGGTCGATGCGGGCGGCAAGGCCCTTCGGCAGGACGCGCGGGATGTTGTCGACGAAGCCGCCGCCGGTGATGTGGGCCAGCGCCTTGACCTCGCCCGGCGTCTTGAGCGCGGCGAGGAGCGGCTTGACGTAGACGCGGGTCGGGGTGAGCAGTGCCCGCCCGAGCGGGCCGTCGCTGAACGGGGAGGGGAAGTCGAAGGGCGTCTCGCTCCGCGCCACCACCAGCCGGACCAGCGAGAAGCCGTTGGAGTGGACGCCCGAGGAGCCGAGGCCGAGGATGACGTCGCCATTCGCGACGTCGGGCCGCGGCAGCACCCGGTCGCGCTCCACGGCGCCGACCGAGAAGCCGGCAAGGTCGAATTCCTCCGGCTCGTAGATGCCCGGCATCTCGGCCGTCTCGCCGCCGATCAGCGCGCAGCCGGCGATCCGGCAGCCATGGGCGATGCCGGCGACGATCGCGATCGCCGAGGCCGGGTCCACCTTGCCGGTGGCGAAGTAGTCGAGGAAGAACAACGGCTCGGCGCCCTGGGCGACGATGTCGTTGACGTTCATCGCCACGAGGTCGACGCCGACCGTGTCGAGGATGCCGGTCTCGATGGCGATCTTCAGCTTGGTGCCGACGCCGTCGGTGGCGCTGACCAGCAGCGGATCGCGGTAGCCGGTACGGGCCAGGTCGAACAGGCCGCCGAAGCCGCCGAGCTCGGCGTCCGCCCCCGGCCGCCGCGTGGTGCGGACGATCGGCTTCAGCGCCTCGACGAAATCGTTGCCGGCATCGATGCTGACGCCGGCATCGGCATAGGCCAGCGGTGCACCCTGCTGCGGCCCCGCATCGCTCATCGCTCATTCGTCTCCTGTTTGGCGGCAGCGTTCCGTATCGGCTGCGATCGGCCTGAATGCAAGCCGAAGGCGGTGATTTCCGCAAGATTGCGCGGGGCGCCGCTGCGTGCCATTCCTAGCCGGCAAATTCCGCCGTTCGGGACCGGGCGGCGCAAGGCCAGGACCATGCCCGTTACGATCCCCAATCTCATCACCATCGGCCGCCTGTTTCTCGTTCCGTTCACGGTGTGGCTCATCGTGAAGGGCGAATCGGCGACGGCTTTCTGGATTTTCATCCTGGCCGGGGTGAGCGACGCGGTCGACGGGTTCCTGGCGCGCCAGTTCAACCTCAGGTCCGAGCTCGGGTCCTATCTCGACCCGCTCGCCGACAAGGTGCTCCTGGTCTCGATCTACGTGACCTTCGCGGTGCTCAACGAAATACCACTGTGGCTGGCGATCCTCATCGTCAGCCGCGACATCCTGATCATCGGCGCCGTGATGCTCGCCGGCATGCTCGGGCAGCCGGTGGCGATGCGGCCGCGGATCATCTCCAAGGCCAATACCGTGGCGCAGATCGTGCTCGCCGGTCTGGTGCTCGCCGATCTCGCCTATCCGATCGATCTGTCGCTGATCCGGAATCTTGTGGTGGTGCTGGTCGGCTTCCTGACCATTGCATCGACGCTGGTCTATGCCGTTGACTGGGTGCGGCACATGGGGAGCGGGACACCGGGCGGCGCGCCCACGGACATGGGACGACCATAGATGCAGATAGACCGCAAGGTCGTGTTCTGGGTCGCAGCGCTGGTGGCGCTGCTGGTGCTCCTCTTCGTCTTCAGCTCGATCCTCCTGCCCTTCGTGGTGGGAGCGGCGATCGCCTACCTGCTCGACCCGCTCGCCCAGTGGTTCGAGCGCCAGGGCTTCAGCCGGCTGGCGGCGACGATGACCATCCTGGTCCTGTTCATCGTCGTGCTGGTGGCGCTGATGCTCCTGGTGCTGCCGATCGTGATCAACCAGCTCATTCTCCTCGCCGAGAACTTCCCGAGCTACATCGAGCGGTTCGACCTGCTGATCAACTCGATCCTCCAGAGCAGCTGGGCGGAGAGCCTCGGGGTCGATTCCGAGGCGGTCCGCTCCTCGCTCACCGGCTTCCTCAGCGAGGGGGCGACGTGGTTGACCACGGTCGTCACCAGCCTGTGGAGCGGGGGGCTCGCGATCATCAACATCCTCGCGCTCCTGGTAGTGACCCCCGTCGTCGCCTTCTACCTCCTCTACGA
>JAEVZM010000678.1 GCA_023392225.1 Pseudomonadota bacterium | reverse complement strand
CCGTAGAGGATGTCGTTGCCGTCGCCGCCGTAGAGCGTGTCGTCGCCGCCCTTGCCCATGACGGCGTCATTGGCGGAGGTGCCGGTGATCGTTTGGCCGATCTCATCCTGGTTGTCGCTGTCGCCCTGGATCTCGGTGACGATACCGTCGGCCGGCAGGTCCGAACCCACCGGGAAGCTGATGTCGAAGCCCGAGGCGTCGACCACGGTGTCCTCGGTGCTGTCGAGGTTGAACACCGGGCCCCAGGTGCTCTCCGCACCGCTGAGGTCCAGGCCGCCATTGCTGCCGCCGATGGTGAGTCCGTCGATCTCGGTGAAGTTGGTGAGCGCGACCGGGTTCTTGTGGAAGGCGCCGCTCACCACGACATTGTCGAAGAGCACCGTGCCGATGTCGGGCGCGCCATCCCCGACCGGGTTGGAGTTGCCGCCGTCGACATAGCCGGTGATCTCGATGCCGTAGTCCGGGCGATCGGCCGTCGGGGTGCTGCCGTCCGCGCCGGTGATCTCGATGTTCTGGAACAGGGCGTCGCCGGAGAAGCCGAACAGCTTGATGTGGGCGGAGCCATTCTCGTTGGTGTCGAAGCCGTTGTTCGAGAAGGTGCTGCCGATCACCTCGATCGCGGTGATGCCGCTGACGATCGGGCCGCTGCCGCTGTTGTCCTGGTCGTCGCCAGTGACGTAGATGCCATGCTTGGAGTTGCCGGAGATCGTGCAGTCGACAACCGAGAGCTTGCCGGCATTGGCAGTCTCTTCGACGGTGACGCCCTTGTTGCCACCGGTGATTGTGAGGCCTTCCAGCCGGACGTCGAAGCCATTGAGATTGCCGGAGAGCTTGATGCCCGACCCCGAGAGCGGGTCGATGGTAACCTCGCCATCGGCAATGAGCGAGATGCCCTTGTCAATAATGACAGATTCTGCGTACAGACCGGCAGAAATGACGATGGTGTCGCCTTGGGTTGCGTTGTCGATTGCGGCCTGGATCGTCTGGTAATCGCCAGAAATACCAACTGAAATTTGTGCCATAGCCAGAAGCTCCCCAAAAGCTCGGATAGAATACGATTTTGTATGCAGTGAATTCGTGTTTGGCTCTGGAATTCGCCGCGAGCGGACATTTAATCTGGAGTTGCAACTCCCTGCAACCTTCCTTATCCAAAATTGCGCGCGCGGCTGCACGCCTCTGTCACGGATTGGCGTTAGGATCGGCGCATGCGAGTCGCCCTCTACGCCGCCCCGCCGGCAGAATGCCGCCTTTCCCAAGCCGCCGCCGCATGGCTTGGCCGGGATGCCTGGGGCGGCATGGCGCCACCGCGAGTCGCGGTTGCGGGCTTCGATGTCGTAGAGCTGGACCGCCTGACCGCGGAACCACGGCGCTACGGCTTCCACGCCACCCTCAAGCCGCCGTTCCGGCTGGCGGAGGGAACCACGTTCGAGGGCTTCCGCGCCGCGCTGCGCGCGTTTTGCGACAGTGCCGCCCCTGTGCTGCTGCCTTCGCTTGCTCTGCAGCGCATCGGCCCGTTCTTCGCGCTGGTGCCGGAGGGGGACCTGCCGGCGCTGCAGGCGCTGGCGGCCGACGTCGTAGAGACCTTCGAGCCCTTCCGCGCGCCATCGACCGCCGAAGAGATCGCCCGGCGCCGGCCCGAGCGCCTGACGCCCCGCCAGCGCGACTACCTGTCCGCCTGGGGCTACCCTTATGTCTTCGACGAATTCCGCTTCCACATGACCCTGACTGGGCCGGTGCCGGAAGATCGCCGCGACGCGATGGAAGCGGCGCTACGGGAGCGCTTCGCTCCGTTCATCGGCGCGCCGCTTGCGATCGAAGCGCTGGCGCTGTTCGTCGAGCCGGAGCCGCCTGGCGACTTCGTCGTCGATTGCGCGGTGTCGCTGGCGGGATCCGCAGTCTAGGGCGCTCCCAGCGCCTTGCAGTTGCCCGTCCCCGGGTCTACCAAACCGGCAACGAAAAGGTGCGGAGGGAGCGTTCGCCGTGTACGAGAATTTCGGGCTTCTGATCGACAACGCTTGGCGGCCGGCCGTCTCGGGCCGGACCATGCCGGTCCATTCTCCGGCCACGGAGGAGGAGATCGGCACGATCCCCTCGGCCGATTCCGAGGATGTGGCGCTGGTCCTCGACAGCGCCGTGCGCGGCTTCGCCACCTGGCGCGCGATGGCCGCCTGGGATCGTGCCAAGATCATGCGCAAGGCCGCCGAGATCATCCGCGAGCGCAACGACGATATCGCGCGGGTGATGAGCACGGAGACCGGCAAGCCGCTGGCCGAGGCCCGGGGCGAGATGAACGGCACCGCCGACCTTTTCGAGTGGTACGCGGAGGAGGCGAAGCGGGTCTACGGCCAGCTCATCCCGTCGCGCGCGCCGGACCAGCGTCTCAGCGTCGTCTACCAGCCGGTCGGGGTCTGCCTGTCGCTGTCGGCCTGGAACTTCCCCGCGCTCCTGCCGTCGCGCAAGATCGCCGCCGCGCTCGCCGCCGGCTGCTCGATCGTGGCGCGGCCTGCGTCCGAGGCGCCCGGCTCCTGCTTCAAGGTCGTCGAGGCGTTGATCGATGCCGGCCTGCCGCCGGGCGTGGTCACGGTGATCACCGGACCTGCGTCGAAGCTGGCGGCCGAGCTCATTGCCGCACCGGCGATTCGCAAGGTCTCGCTCACCGGCTCGGTCGCGGTCGGCAAGAAGGTGCTGGCGCAATGCGCCGAGGGCATCAAGCGCGCCTCGATGGAGCTTGGCGGCCATGCTCCGGTCATCGTCCATCGCGACGCCGACCCGGTGGCGAGCGCCAAGGCGGCGGCCATGGCCAAGTTCCGCAATTCCGGCCAGGTCTGCATCTCGCCGACGCGCTTCTACGTGCACGAGAGCATCCGCCAGCCGTTCGAGGAGGCCTTCGTCGCCTACACCAAGACCATCGTCGTCGGCGACGGCCTGAAGGACGGCGTGACCATGGGACCGATGATCCGGGCGGGCTCCGTCGATGCCGCGCTCGAGCTGGTGGAGGACGCGGTCGGCAAGGGTGGCCGCCTGCTCCACGGCGGCAAGCGGCCGGCGCATCTCAACAAGGGCAACTTCATCGAGCCGACGGTGATCGCCGACGTGCCGGACGATGCCCGCATCATGTCGGAGGAGCCGTTCGCCCCGGTCGCTCCGCTCACCACCTTTGCCGACGAGGACGAGGTGATCGAGCGGGCCAATGCGCTGCCCTTCGGGCTCGCCTCCTACGTCTTCTCGAACGACGCCGAGCGCGCCCAGCGCACCGCCGACCGCATCGAGGCCGGCATGGTCGGCATCAACGAGATGCTGATCTCGGCGGCGGAGATTCCGTTCGGCGGCGTCAAGGAATCCGGCTACGGGCGGGAAGGCGGCTCGCTCGGCGTGAAGGACTATCTCGAGCCGAAGTTCATCCGCCACAAGCTGATCAAGACCTGAGGGGGGAATTCCGTGACATCCACGATCGTCGCGCTTCGGCCGGAACACTTCGGCGAAGCGGAGAAGGTGCTCGTTACCCATGGCGGCATGACCGCTTCGACGTTCCGCTATTCGACCGGGGTCGAAGGGCTCCGCATCCGCAACGGCGCCGGCCATATCGACCTGCTGCCGTTCCAGGGCCAGCAGATCTGGGACGCGGTCTTCCACGGCCGCTCGCTCACCATGGGCTCGATGTTCTCCGAGCCGAAGGCGGGCGTCCCCTATCTCGGCACCTACGGCGCCTTCTTCATCCATTGCGGCATGACCGCGATGGGTAACCCGGGCGAGGGGGACAGCCATCCCCTTCACGGCGAGATCCCGAACGCTCGCTACGACGTCGCCGAGCTCGTCGTCGGCGAGGAGGGCGGCAAGCCGTTCATGGCGCTGACCGGCCGCTGGCAGTATTCGATCGCCTTCGCCACCAACTACGTCGCGACGCCGAAGATCACGCTCCGCGAGGGCGAGACCTTCGTCCACATCGACCTCTCGATCCGCAACCTGATGCGCAAGCCCATGGAGCTGATGTACCTGGCGCACATCAACTTCCGGCCGGTGGACGGCGCGACGATCATCGACGCGGTGCCGAACGACCTCGAGCACATCAAGGTCCGCACCGCACTGCCCTCGAACTTCAAGCCGACGGAGGAGCACAAGAAGCTGCTCGCCGACGTCCTCGCCGACCCGGCCGTGCACCGCAATGTCGGCTATGGGGCCGATCCCGAGCTGGTGATGACGCTCCGCTATCCCGCCGATGCCGAGGGCTGGGCCGAGACCATGCAGCGCCATCCGGACGGCAGCGCCGACTTCGTCCGCCATCGCCCGGGCGAGCTGCCGAAGGGCGTGCGCTGGACCACCCGCTCCGGCGACCAGGAAGCGCTCGGCTTCGTCCTTCCCGCTACGGCGGAGCCGGACGGCTACACCGCCGAGAAGGCCAAGGGCCACGTGCTCACCGTGCCGGCGGGGGGCGAATGGCACTGCAGCTTCGACTGCGGCGTCCTCGACGCTTCCGCCGCCGAGGCGATGAAGGCCCGGATCGCGGCGGTGAAGGCGGCGTAGTTCCGCCTGTCGTTTGCGCGCCGGGGGCTCTCGCCGCCGGCGTCATTGGCGCGGTACCTCCAGTGGCCGCGCCTCTAGCTCTTGATCAACCAGGAACCGGTCATGGCGTCGTTTGACGAATTCTCGGGTAACGGCTTCCAGATGGAACCCGTGGGCGCGGACGGCTTTGTGGTCGGCAGTGGCGCAGGCGTGGTGGACTCCGTCGTCTATGATGGTGCGTTCGCGCTGACCCTTCACATCAGCGGGGAGCCGATGTTTGACGAGGTCCGGATCGATCTCGTCGAAGGCTACACGGGCATCGACATTAGACTGGTCGAGTACTGGAGTGCCGGCCACCTGGTCTTCGAAGTCTCCTTCACGGCCGACAAACCGCAGTTCGACGCTGGCAACCCGGGCGCCATCCTGACGATGGCGATGGGTTTGGGGCACGATCACTTCTCCGGTAGCTCGCATCAGGATCGGGTCTATGGGGGACCGGGCGAGGACAACCTGGTCGGCCATGGCGGCAACG
>JAEVZM010000676.1 GCA_023392225.1 Pseudomonadota bacterium | reverse complement strand
CGAGACGCTCCGCGACACGCGGAATGGCCGCCGCGTCACCGTCGCCGGGCTTGCGATCGTGCGCCAGCGGCCGGGCACGGCGAGCGGCGTCATCTTCATGACCATCGAGGACGAGACCGACATCGCCAACATCGTCGTCTGGCCGAAGCTGTTCGAGCGGTTCCGGCCCGTGGTGCTCGGCGCCCGCTTCGTCGCCGTCACCGGCAAGGTGCAGAGCGAGCGCGGCGTGATCCACGTCATCGCCGACCGGCTCGAGGACCTGACCGGCCTGCTCAGCGTGCTCTCGGCCGAACCCGATACGCGCCCCGCGCCGGGCGAGGCGATCGACCCGCGCGCCCGGGCCGACGAGACCCGCCGCCCGGGCATGGACACCCGCGAGCGGGTCGACCGGCGAGCCGGCATCCGCCGCCATCCCCGAAACGTCCGCTTCTTCGAGGACGGCGCCCCGGGCGACACCGCGACCGCGACGGCGACCGGCGCCGTCATGCCCAAGGGGCGGAATTTCCATTGATGCTGCGAAGGGAGTGCGCGACGCTGCCGTGATGCGCGCCCTCTTCATCGCCTTCTCCCTCGCCCTCGCGACGCCCGCCCTCGCCGATCCCGGCGTCGCCGACCTGGTGCGCGCTTATCCCGACCAGCTTGCCGGCATCGAGGGGAACGCGCTGGTCTGGCGCGACGGCACGCGGATGCCGATCGACGACGGGATCGCGGACAAGGACTTCGATAGCCTCCTCGACCACCCGGACATCGACGACATGTTCGCCATGCCCTACGTCGGCGGGGCGCCCGCCGCAGAGCCCGGCCTGAACGATGACCCGGGCCGGATCCGCTACGAGCCGCTGTTCACGAAGATGTATGGCGACTGCGAGACCGGCGGGGTCGACCCGCATCTCCGCTCCGTCGCCTGGCTCAAGGGCAAGGTGCGCTTCACCACCGTCAACGGCGCCGCCGATGCGCTCGAGAAGGTGGTCGCCGACCTCCGGCAGCTGCCGCCGGAAATGACGAAGTATCTCGTCCCCTCGGCTGGCACCTATAACTGCCGGCGCATCGCCGGCACCGACCGGCGGAGCATGCACGCCTACGCCGCCGCGATCGACATCAGCACCGCGGAAGCCGACTATTGGCTGTGGGCCAAGCCGGTCGACGGCCGCTACCCCTATCGCAACCGCATCCCCCTCGCGATCGTCGAGGTGTTCGAGCGCCACGGCTTCGTCTGGGGCGGCAAGTGGTACCACTACGACACGATGCACTTCGAATACCGGCCGGAGCTGCTGCCCGCCGCGCCGAACTGACGCCGCCGGTCAGGATCCGCCGGTTGCCGCGGCGCTCTGCTCGACCGGCACCGACAGCCCGAACACCGCCCGGGCGCGCGTGAGCCAGGCGGCCTGGTCGAGGGTGACGACCATGACCTCGCCCGCCGCGGTAGCGATCGCCACCGCGGAACTGTCGGGGAGCCACATCATGCGGCGAAGATGCCCGCCGATCTCCTCCCCGTCGGCCTCGGGGTCGGCGCCGCCATAGACGCGCGCGCTGACGACGAGCCGGCCCTCGGCCAGGGACCAGACCTTCAGGTTGCCCTCGGTATCGACCGCGGCGATGCGCGTGTCGTCCGGGCTCCATGCAGCCCCGTCGATCTGGCGGCTGCCGAAGTCGATGCCGATCGGCGCGCCGGGCTCGGCGACATCGTAGACATAGGCGATGCCGCCATTGCCGGTGACGAGCACCTTCGTCCCGGAATGACTTACCGCGGCAACGTCCAAGGCCTCGGGCGCCTTCGGCCAGCCATTGTCGATCCGCTTGCGGGCCGGGATATCCCAGAGCCAGACATGGCCGAGCGCATCGGCCGAGACCAGCCGCTTGCCGTCGGGCAGCACCGCCAGCGCCTGCACCGGCTCGGGATGGGTCTCCTCGAAATCGACCGGCGTGCCGCCGAGCGGCCAGAGCCGGATGTCGCCGGCAAGCGTGCCGACCACCAGCGCCTTGCCGTCCGGCAGCCAGCGCACGGCTTCGACCACGCTCTCGTCGATGCGGCGCTCCTCGACCAGCTCGCCCTCCGGCCAGTCGCGCACCACCACGAAGCCGCCGTCGTCCACCGCCGCCAGCCACGGCCGGTCGGGGCTCCAGCGGAGCGAGCGCACCTCGCCGTCCTTGCCGGTCGGGATGGCGGCGGCGAAGGACCGGGCCGGCAGGTCCCAGACGAACACGCCGCCACCGTCGCCGCCGGACGCGAGCCACCGACCATCGGCCGAGAGCGCGAGGTCGACCAGCGGCGTCGTCGCCGGCGTGGCGAGCGCGAAGACCGTCGGGTCGAGCGCATCGACCGCCCAGTCCTTGACCGAGCCGTCGACCGAGGCGGAGGCGAGGCGGCTGCCATCCTCGCTCCAGGCGAGCGCCAGCACGGTGTTGGCGTGGCCGGCGAGGCGCGCCTCAAGCACCGGATCGCCATCCCCGATCCGGTAGAGACAGATGTCGACGCCGCCACAGGCCGCCGCAAGCCGCCCTCCAGCGGGATCGAAGGCGAGCGCGGTGACGGAGCCCTCAGGCTGGGCGATCTCGCGCGGCGTGCCCCCGACGTCGATGACGAAGATGCGCCCGTCGACGCTGCCGGCGGCCAGACGTTCACCATGCTCGGTGAGGGCCAGCGACTGGAGCCGGACGTCGCCGGTCAATGTGACCGTGGCGAGCACCGGCGCGGCGCCGGTCAGGTCGGCTCGGACGAGACCCGACGATTCGGTGGCGACTGCGGCGATGCCGCCATCGGCGCTAATCGCGGCGGTACGGGCGAAATCCTCGGCGAGCGGCATCTCCGTGCAATCGCCGCCAGCCTCGCAGCGCCAGGCGCTGACCCTCCGTGCCG
>JAEVZM010000670.1 GCA_023392225.1 Pseudomonadota bacterium | reverse complement strand
GCGTCGCGCCGGTCGGATGGGTGCTCGGCGACATTCCGATCGCCGTGCGCCTCGACACGCGCGGGCGCATCCCGGCGCTGGCCGCAATGATCGGCGTCGCGTCATCTGCGCCTGCGACGGACGCCTGGACGATCGACGTCATCGGCGGCGGCCTCGACGGCCATGCCGGCCTGCTGCCGCCGCCGGCGCAGCGTGGCATGACGGTGCTCAGGGCCAATGACGACATCTACTACCTGTGGCTCGACGAGGTCGGCGGCTACCTGACCGCGATCGACCGTCGCCGCCGCCGTGCGATGGTCTGGTTCACCCAGCCCGACCGGATCGCCTCGTGGCACGTCGCCCGGCCGCTGATCCACGCCATCAAGGGCATCTCCTTCGCCACGCCGTGGACGCCGATCCACGCTGCGGCGGCTTCATGGCAGGGCCGGGCGGTGGTGGCGATCGGGCAGAGCGGTGCGGGCAAGACCAGCATCGCGCTTGCGAGCGCCATGACCGGCTGGAACTACCTCGGCGACGATGCGGTCCTGGTGCGCGCCGGGCCGCCGGCGGTGGCGCGGCTCTTCAGCTCCGCGCGGGTGCGCCCCGACATGTTCGAGATCCTTGCCGGTGCGATGGCGGCTTCGCTCGGAACCTCCGACGATGCCGGCGAGCTGAAGGCCGAGCTCGATATGCGCCGCATCGGTGCCTGCCGGGAGGACAGCGCACCGATCGCCGCGATCACGCTGCCCGAGCGACGCGGCGCGCCGCGACCGGAGCTTCTCCCCGTCAGCCGGTCGGAGACGGTGCGGCGGATCGTGCTGGCCGCCCGGCAGAGCATCCAGGGCGACGACAGCGCCACGTTCGATAAGATTGCGGCCCTGGTGCGCGATGTCCCCTGCTATCGCTTCGATCCCGGTCCCGACCCGTTCGCCGCGGCGGAGGCGCTGGCTAAGCTGGTGACAACTGGTGAGACGGCATGAAGATCAGCGTGATCATCCCGGTCTACAATGGCGAGGCGTATCTCGCGGAGACGCTCGACAGCGTTTTCGCGCAGACGCTTGCGCCGTATGAGGTGATCGCCATCGACGACGGCTCCACCGACGGCTCGCCCGAGATCCTGCGGCGCTATGGGGACCGTATCACCGTCGTCCGGCAGGAGAACCAGGGGGTGGCGGGCGCGCGCAACACCGGTCTCGCCCATGCCACCGGCGAGGCGATTGCGCTCCTCGACCAGGACGACCTCTGGCCGCCCGACCGGAACCGGCAGATGGCCGAGGCGCTGGCCACCGCGCCGGAGATGGAGGTTGTCGCCGGGCTGGTCGAGACGATCAATCAGATCACCGTGCCGCGTACGGTTCCGATGAACATGGAGACGATGCACAAGGAAGTGCTGGTCGGCTCGCTGCTCGTCCGCCGGCGGTTGTTCGACCGCCTTGGCGGCTTCAGCACGGGGGTCGGATATGGCGACGACACTGACTTCTTCCTGCGGCGCGAGGAAGCCGGCGTGCCCACGATCCGCCTCCCGGTCGTGACACTCGTCTATCGCTATCACGACACCAATACCTCGGTGGACAATTCCGTTACACGACAGTCGCTGCTGGCCGTGTTCCACGAGTCGCTCAAGCGCCGTCGGAAGGCGGGGATATGACCGTCTCGGTCGTCATGCCGCTCTACAATGCGCGCCCCTATGTCGGTGCCGCGCTCGACAGCATCCTCGGCCAGAGCCGGCCGCCGGAGGAGATCATCGTCGTCGACGACGGCTCGAGCGATGGCAGCCAGGACGTCGTCGCCGGCTATGGGCCGGCGGTGCGGCTGCTGTCCCAGGATCATCGCGGTCCGGGGACCGCGCTCAATCTCGGCCTCCGCGCCACGACTGGGGACCTGATCGCGTTCCTCGATGCGGACGACCTCTGGGTACCGGAAAAGCTCGCGTTGCAGATTCCCGTTCTCGACGCCGAGCCCGCGCTCGACGGCGTGTTCGGCCACATCGTCCAGTTCCTGAGCGAGGACGCGGCCGCGGTGGCGGATCGCTTCGTCGTTCCCATGCAGCCGATGGCCGGCATCAACCGCACGACGTTTCTCCTTCGGCGCGCCGCGCTCGACCGCTTCGGCTGGTTCGACGAGGCGCTGGGCACGTCCGATTTCGTGCCCTGGTGGGCCCGGGCCGCGGCCCTTGGGTTCCGGCACAGGGTGCTCGATGCGGTCCTCGCCAAGCGCCGCATCCACCTCAGCAATACCGGGACGCTCCGCCGTCACGACCAGCAGCAGGAGAGCCTGCTCGGGCTCCAGCAGGCGCTGGCGCTCCGGCGCCGCAAGAGGGTCGGCCCGGCTGGCACCTGAGGTCAGGCGGACGTGGGTCCCATTCTGCTCGGCCCGATGCGCAGGGCGCGAATCATCAGTCCCAGCGGCCGCGTGTCGTCGCCACCGATCACGTCGGCCGGGGCGGTGGGATTGTCGATCATGATCCGCAGCTCGAGATCCTCACCGGCCCCGCGCGGGGCGAGCGGCAGCTCGACCGTGGCGGGTGTCGTCGCGGCGGCTGGATGGGCGAAGGGCGTCTCTCGGCCATCGACAAGAAACGCGCCGCTCAGCACATCCGGACCCGGCGCCCGGCCCGTGACGTCGACGAACAGGCTGTGACCGGAGGGTACCGGCGTCAGCGTCCGCCAGCGCAGCACCGCGAGTTCGCCGAAGGTCCAGCAGCCGTTCGGCTCGGGGACCGACCAGCCGTGCCACAGGAACGGCAGTGCCGCGTCACCAGCCAGCGCGAGGTCGGCGGCGAGGGCGTCGAAGGGCTCGGGCGACAGTCGCATGTCCTCGACGAAGAGGCCGAGCGCCCGCGGGTCGGGATTGAGGCCGGGGGTCTCGGCCGGAACGACGGGCCGGCCGATCCGGAGGCGCAGCAGCAGCGCGCCGTTCCGCCATGCCTTTTCCGGCAACCGCAGCATCCGGGCGCTCGGGGCGGGCCTGTCGGTGATCCATGTCATCTCGCCGAGATCGCGGAAACCGGTCTTGAAGCGGACGGTCTGCGGGGCGTCGTGCGGTGCGGCCAGGGCATGGGCGCGCAGACGCAGCGCGTCGGGCGGCCGGGGCCCCGCGTGGCGCAGCAGGACCGAGACGAGATGGCCCTCGGTCCAGCGTCCGGTGGCCTCCGGCGCCGACCACCCGTGCAGGAAGGTCAGCGGCGCGGCGTCCTCGTCCCCGGCCGGCGGTGGCGGGCCGTAGAG
>JAEVZM010000613.1 GCA_023392225.1 Pseudomonadota bacterium | reverse complement strand
GAGGACGACCGGCGGATCTTTGCCGTCGCGGCCTGGCGCGACACGCCATGGTTCAGCGAGGCCGAGCGGGCGGCCCTCGCGCTCACCGAGGCGGTGACCCGCATCGCCGATCGGCCCGACCCCGTGCCCGACGATGTCTGGGAGGAGGCCCGGCGGCACTATGGCGAGGAGGACCTCGCCGCGCTGGTGCTGTCGATCGCCCAGATCAACGTCTGGAACCGGCTCAACGCCGCGGTCCGGCAGCTCGCCGGCGCGGCGTGGTGCTGAGGCGCCCGGCGATGGGCGGCGAGCGGGCCATGGCCCGCTGATGCAGGACGCTCAGCTGTAGAACGCCGGGCGGGGCTCGAGGGTGACGGCGTTGGGCATGCCGGTGCGGAGCGCCTCGAGCGCGGCCCCGGCGATGGCGGTCGCGGCATAGCCATCCCAGGCGCTAGCGCCCGCCGCGCCGCCGATGGCGATCGCGTCGATCCACGCCTGGAGCTCGATCCGGTAGGCGTCGGCGAAGCGGCCGCGCCAGTCGTCGCCGTGCAGCACGCCCTCGACGCCGCCGCGCCGGATCACGACGTCGCTCCGCGGCTGCAGCGATACGGCGCCCTTCTCGCAGACCAACTCGGCCTGGACGTCGTAGCCGTACTGGGCGTTGATGAAGATCTCGACCTCGACCACCGGGCCATTGGCCATCTCGAGGATGAGGATCTGGGGGTCGCGCACCGTGGCGAGGCGGCTCGCGCGGGGCGCGATCACCGTCGCCCGCACCGGCTCGTCGTCGAGCAGCCAGCGGCAGATGTCGATCTCGTGCACCGCCGAGTTGGCGATCAGGCCCTCGGTGGTGGTGTAGCCGATCGACTGCTTGTTGCGATGGACGCAGTGGAAGATCAGCGCCGCGCCGAGCTCGTCGCTGGCCAGCATCCGCTTCATCGCGACGTAGCCGGGGTCGAAGCGGCGCATGAAGCCGACCTGGATCAGGCGGCGGCCGAACTCCATCTCGCGCCGGACGATCTCGAGGCAGTCGGCGGCCGATGTGGCGAGCGGCTTCTCGCACAGCACCGGCTTGCCGAGATCGAGGCAGGCAAGGGTCAGCGGCTTGTGGGTTGGGTCGGGGGAGGCGACGATCACCGCCTCGACGTCGGGGTCGGCGATCAGCGTCGCGGCGTCGTCATAGGCGGCGCCGATGCCGAGGTCGGCGGCGAGCGCGTTGCGCCGCGCCACGTCCGGGTCCGACACCGCGACCAGCTCGGCCCCGGCGACGCTGGTGGCGAGAATCCGCGCGTGGTCCGCGCCCATCACCCCGGCGCCGATCACGCCGACCTTGATTGCCATGCCGTCCCCCGTCAAAGGCTCGCGCGCCGGGCCGGCGCGGGTGGGCAGGATGCTCGGCGGCCGTCGCGCCCGTCAAGCGGCGAGACGCCGCGGAAACGACCCTGATGGTATTCCACCAAAGTCGCCGTTCCGCGCGCGGAATCCCCGCCGTATGGAGGAATGCGGACCGGAAGGGGGGAACCGACGGCTCCGAGGGAGGGATCGTGCCATGGCCAATGCTGCCGACGTGGACACCCGTGACCGGCGGGGGGACTGGAAGCCGCCGTCGACGATCAAGTCGCCACCGCTGTTCACGCTGCCGTTCGACCCGCTGAAGACGCTGAAGTGGATCTTCGCCTGGCCGGGCTACCTGCTGCCGTGGAACCTCCTCTATGCCGGCATCGCCATCCTCACCTGGATGTTCCTGACGCCGAGCCTCGCTTCGATGCAGAGCTTCGAGGTGTGGTGGATCGCGGCGATCTTCGCCCGGAACGCGGTGATGCTGTTCCTGTTCGTCGGCGCCTTCCACTTCGCGCTCTACGTCAAGCAGCGCCAGGGGACCCGCTACAAGTACACCAACCGCTGGCAGGCGAAGGGCAACCCGGTCTTCCTGTTCGGCAACCAGGTCCTCGACAACATGTTCTGGACCTTCGTCAGCGCCGTCCCGGTGTGGACCGCCTTCGAGGTGGTGACGTTGTGGCTGATGGCCAACGGTTACATCTGGACCATCACGTTCGAATCCAACCCGGTGTGGTTCGTGGTGCTGATGCTCCTGATCCCGCTGTTCCGCGAGATCCACTTCTATCTGGTGCACCGGCTGATCCACTGGCCGCCGCTCTACCGGGCGGTGCACAGCCTCCACCACAAGAACGCCAATCCCGGCCCGTGGTCAGGCCTTGCCATGCACCCGGTCGAGCACGTGCTCTACTTCTCGGGCGTGCTGATCCACTGGATCCTGCCGTCGCACCCGATCCACGTGATCTTCCACCTCCAGCACCTCGCCTTCGCGCCGGCGCCGGGCCACTCGGGCTTCGCCGAGGTCGAGATCAGGAACGGGTTCAACGTCAAGACCGGCGACTACTTCCACTACCTCCACCACAAGCATTTCGAGTGCAATTACGGCAACGACCTGATGCCCATCGACGCCTGGTTCGGCACCTTCCACGACGGCTCGAAGGAGGCCGAGGAGCGGATCAACGCCCGGTTCATGGAGCGGGCGAAGCGGATGGGGTCGGTCAAGTGATGTAAAACACATCATCAATATTGCTTGACTGAAGGTATATGCGTCAGTGTAGACGATTGACTGGCTAAGATTTGAGCGCACCTTAGGGACAACGGGCTGGCCGGCTGCGCGGGAATGCGACGCGCCGGCCTCCCGCGCGGAGGAGCAGAACCATGACGGTCGCAGAGTTCACCAAGCGCGACTACAGCCTCGTTGGCCTCGACACCAAGCGGGCCGAGGAAGAGGGGCTGGCGACGGCGGAGTGGTATCACACGCCGATCCCGCGCAAGCGCATGAAGGAGCTGATGCAGCGCTCCGACCAGCCCGCGATCCGCGACATCCTGATCCACGCCGCGGCGCTGCTGATCGCGGGTGTCGGCGGCTTCCTCACCTGGGGCTCGTGGTGGAGCGTGCCGTTCTTCATCGCTTACGGCGCACTCTACGGCTCGGCGATGGATTCGCGCTGGCACGAATGCGGCCACCGCACCGCCTTCCGCACCAAGTGGATGAACGACGTGGTCTACGAGATCGCCTCGTTCATGATGCTGCGCGAGCCCGATGTCTGGCGCTGGAGCCACACCCGGCACCACACCGACACGATCATCGTCGGCCGCGATCCCGAGATCGGCGTGCCGCGGCCGCCGAAGCTGTGGGAGATCGCGCTGTCCTTCCTCGGGCTGCCGCAGGCCAAGGTCTATTTCAAGAAGGTGTTCCTGCACGCCTCCGGCCAGCTCACCGCCGAGGAGAAGACCTTCATCCCGGAGTCGGAGTGGGGCCGGGTCTGCACCACCGCCCGCATCCACCTTGCGATCTACGCCGCGACGATCGTGCTGGCGCTGGCGACTTGGAGCATCATGCCGCTGATGTTCATCGGACTGCCGTCGCTCTATGGCGCCTGGCTCTACCTCACCACCGGCCTCACCCAGCACGCCGGCCTCGCCGAGGACGTGCTCGACCACCGGCTCAACTGCCGCACGGTGTATATGAACCCGGTGGTGCGGTTCCTCTACTGGGAGATGAACTACCACGTCGAGCACCACATGTTCCCGATGGTGCCCTACTACAACCTCAAGCAGCTCCACGAGGAGATGAAGGACGATACGCCGGTCCCCTATAGCGGCTTCTGGGAGGCCTACCAGGAGATCGTGCCGGCCATCATCCAGCAGTACAAGGACCCGTACTACTATGTGAAGCGGCAGCTGCCGCCGACGGCGAAGCCGTTCACCCCCGGCGCCACGGCGGCGCCGCTGGCGGCGGAATAGCCCGCCGGACGAAGGGGACCGGGCGGCTTCCCGCCGCGGCCCCCCGCGGCCCGGTTCCGGCGCCGGTCAGGGGGTGTAGAACACCTCCTCCATCGGCGCCCACCACTCCCCGTCCTTGCGGCTTTCGAGCGGGTCCTGCATCGGCCCGCAGAGCTCCCACCACCGCCGGGTCTCGGGATCCTCCGCCATCCGCGCCTGGTCGGCGGCGAAGTCGGTGCCGTGATACTCGAAATAGGCAAACAGGATGTTCTCCGGCTCGCGCAGGAAGATCGAGTAGTTGCGGATGTTGCTGTCGGCGATCTGCTTCAGCACCGTCGGCCAGACCGCGGCGTGGACCCGCTTGTATTCCTCGATCGTCCCGGGCTTCAGCCGGATCACCGCACCCATGCGCTGCATGCTCATTCTCCTCCTCGATCGGTCGTCAGGATCAGTGTCTCATACTCCGGCCGCCGTCGGCGTGCGGATGGAACGGGTGATGCGTTCCCCTCAAGTTTTCGGATGACCGCAAGAGCCCCCATTCGCCAATCTGCCAAGGCCATATCGCAGGATGGCCG
>JAEVZM010000611.1 GCA_023392225.1 Pseudomonadota bacterium | reverse complement strand
CGCTTCGGGGAGGGGATAGGTGCCCTCCTGCTCGATGGGGTTCTGCGTCGCCATCACCATGAACAGCGGCGGCATCTTGTGGGTCTTGCCGGCGACCGTGACCTGCCGCTCCTCCATCGCCTCGAGGAGCGCCGCCTGGACCTTGGCCGGGGCACGATTGATTTCGTCGGCGAGCACGATGTTGGCGAAGATCGGCCCCTGCTCGAAGCGGAACTCGCTGCCCTTGTCGCTCTGGTAGTAGACCTCGGTGCCGGTGACGTCCGAGGGGAGGAGATCGGGCGTGAACTGGATGCGGCTGAAATCGCTCTCGAGGTTCCGCGCCAGCGCCTTGACCGCGCGGGTCTTGGCGAGGCCGGGGAGGCCCTCGATCAGCAGGTTGCCGTTCGCCAGAAGCCCGATCACCAGCCGCTCGATCACCTCGCGCTGGCCGATGATCGCCTCGCCCATCCGCTCCCGGAGGACGTTGATCTGTTCGAGGGCGGATCCCGTCGCGTCGTCGCTCACGTCTTCCCTCCATCCAGCCCGCGGACGAGGATCTCTCGCGCCTCGGCCATTGCGCGCTTCTGCTCTTGGGTTACGTCCGGGAACTTTGGGTCGATCCGCTCGAGGGCGGTCACCAGCGCCGCCGCGATCACCAGCCGCGAGATCCACTTGTTGTCCGAGGGCACGACGTACCAGGGCGCGAAAGGCGTGGCCGTGTTGCGGATCATGTCCTCATAGGCGTTCATGTAGTCGTCCCAGAACGCCCGTTCGGCCATGTCCGCCGCGTTGAACTTCCAGTTCTTGTCCTTCTCGTCGATCCGCTCGAGGAAGCGTTTCGCCTGCTCGGTCTTCGAGGTGTGCAGGAAGAACTTGAGGACGACGGTTCCAGCGTTGGCGAGCTGTTGCTCGAAGCTGCGGATGTCCTCGAACCGTCGCTGCCAGATGGTCCCATCGACCAGCTGTTCGGGCAGGCCTTCAGCCTTCAGGAGCTGCGGGTGGACGCGCACCACCAGCACTTCCTCGTAGTGCGATCGATTGAAGATGCCGATGCGGCCGCGTGCCGGCAGCACGAGCTGCTGGCGCCAGAGGAAATTGTGCTGCAGCTCGACCGGTCCCGGCGCCTTGAAGGAGTGGACCTCGCAGCCCTGCGGGTTGATGCCGGACATGACATGCTCGATGGCGCTGTCCTTGCCGCCCGCATCCATCGCCTGGAGCACGACGAGGATCGCCCACTTGCCCTCGGCGTAGAGTCGCTCCTGCAGAGACCGCATCTTGTCGAGGTTGGAGGCGAGCAGTTCCTTCGCCTCGGCCTTGTCGATGTCGAGGCCGCAGGTATCTCCCGGATCACAGGTGGCGAGCCGGAAATCCTTGCCCGCGTCGACGCGATAGCGCGCGGCGAGGTCTGCGGCGTTCATCACGGCACCTGCGCGAGCCGGAGGTGGAAGGAATAGGAGGCACCCGTCGTGTACGAGAGCCTCGTCGCTGCTGTTCCGGTCGGAACGCCGGCTGGTCGCCTCGCTGACGGCCAGCCGGTGTTGTCGATGGTTGTTACTGACGGCCGGGGGTGCCCGCCGTCAGCTCGTCCATCACGTTGCTCAGGTTGAAGCTGCCGGGCTTCTGGCGCGGCGGAAACTCCTGGAAGCTCTGCAGCCACGCCCCGACATAGGCGGTGGCCGGGGCGATGGCGAACATGTGCTCGAGGTACCAGCGCTGGAAGCCCATGGCGTTCTCCTGGCGGGCCCGCTCCAGCGGATCCATGCGCAGGTTGGTCAGGTTCGGTGCGCGGAGGACCTCGAAGGGCTGCGACCAGACGTCGAGGCCCTCGGCATTCTGCTGCAGGAACGTCACCTTCCAGTCGTTGTAGCGGAGCGCCGCGACGTCGCCGTCGTCGGTCCAGTAGATGAAGTCGTGCCGGGGCCACGGCGCCTCGCCCTTGAACGCGGGGAGCAGGTTGTAGCCGTCGAGATGGACGTGGTAATCGCGGCCGATCGCCTCCACGCCGCCCTTGAGCAGCTGCTCCTTGATGTCCGGCTCGCCGGCCGCCGCGAGCATCGTCGGCAGCATGTCCTCGTGGGCTGCGAGGTCGTTGATGATCGTGCCCGGCTTGAGCACGCCCGGCCACCGGATCAGCGAGGGAACGCGGTAGCCGCCTTCCCACTGGGTGTTCTTCTCGCCGCGGAACATGGTGGTGCCGCCATCGGGCTAGGTGAAGGTCTCGGCGCCGTTGTCGGTCGAGTACATCACGATGGTGTTGTCGGCGATGCCGAGCTCCTCGAGCTTGTCGAGAAGCTGGCCGACGTCGTGGTCATGCTCGGCCATGCCGTCGGCGTAGATGCCGTAGCCGGTCTTGCCCTCCCATTCGGGGGAGAGGTGGGTGAAGATGTGCATCCGGGTGGAATTCCACCACACGAAGAACGGCTTGCCCTCGTCGTGCGCCCTCTGCATGAAGTCGAGCGCGGCCGCGGTGGTCTCCTCGTCCACCGTCTCCATCCGCTTGCGGGTGAGCGGACCGGTGTCCTCGATCTGCCCGTCGGCGGTCGAGTGGATCACGCCGCGCGGTCCGAACTTCTCGCGGAACGCCGGGTCCTGCGGATAATCGGGATTCTCCGGCTCTTCCTCGGCATTGAGGTGGTAGAGGTTGCCGAAGAACTCGTCGAAGCCGTGGTTGGTCGGCAGCATCTCGTCGCGATCGCCGAGGTGGTTCTTGCCGAACTGGCCAGTGGCGTAGCCGAGGGGCTTGAGGAGGCCCGCGATCGTCGGGTCCTCGACCATCATGCCCTCCGGGGCGCCCGGCAGGCCGACCTTGGTGAGGCCGGTGCGGATCGGCGACTGTCCGGTGATGAAGGCGGCGCGCCCGGCGGTGCAGCTCTGCTGGCCGTACCAGTCGGTGAACAGCGCACCTTCCTGCGCGATGCGGTCGATGTTGGGCGTCCGGTAGCCCATCATGCCGCGATTGTAGGCGCTCGTGTTGAACTGGCCGATGTCGTCGCCCCAGATGATCAGGAAGTTGGGCTTCGCGGCGTCCTGGGCCTCGGCGAAGGCCGGTGGATAGATGGCGCACGCCAGGACCAGCGCTGCAGCCGTGTTCAAGATTCGCATGACTGACGTCTCCCTCGCCAATGACGTGCGCTTTTCGCACGCGTCTACCTTTCCCCGGCACACCTTCTCGCATTGCCTAGAAGGAGTCTAGGGTATGCAACGGGCATCCCGTCACGCGCCCGCGGACCGCGGGGAAGGGG
>JAEVZM010000548.1 GCA_023392225.1 Pseudomonadota bacterium | reverse complement strand
CCCGGCGGGCGCCGGGCGGGTGGGTACACCGACGAGCGTGCCCACGCCGGCAGCGGCGCGACGGCGGGAGAGGATGGCGCTCGCCCGCCGGAGCTCGGCGAAGGCCGGCGCATCGGCGAACAGATGCGGTGCCGGGCTCGAGGGAAGGAGGCCAGCGGCAACCACGCCTCCGGCCCCACCACCGACGAGCGATCGCGAAGCCGGCGCACGCGGCTCGACGCCGACGCTGTTCGCCGCCCACAGGCGGAGATCGCTCAGGAGGCCCGCGGCGCCCCGCGGCATGAGGAGGATGATCAGCACCGCGGCGATGCCGAGGGTGAGATCGCCGCCGCCCCAGATCCCGACCAGGAAGCGCTGCACGATGATGAAGAGGACCGCGCCGATGATCGGCCCGGCGAGCGTCCCCATGCCGCCGGCGACCACAACGAAGACGGCGTAGGCCGACCAGCGGATGCTGAAGGCATCGGGCGGGGTGATGGTGACGGCGTCGATGTAGTAGAGCGCGGCGGCGAGGCCGGCGAGCGGCGCCGAGACGAGGAAGACGATCGTCTTGATGAGGCGGATGTCGATGCCGATCGCGGTCGCCGCCTCCTCGTCGTCGCGGACCGCGGTCAGCGCCTGGCCGTAACGGCTGTGCAGCAGCCACCAGACGACGCCGCTCGCCACCAGCACCAGCACCAGCCCGGCATAGTAGCGCTCGGCGATGCTGGTATCGTTGGCGATGTTCATGCCGCCGCCGGCGCCGACCACCCGCCACTCGTTGAAGATCGAGGCGACGGCCGCCGCGATCAGCCAGGTGGCGACCGCGAAATAGGCACCCTGCAGCTTCAGGAGCGGCAGCGCGCCGATGAAGATCAGAAACAGGAGGATGACGCGCCGGATATAGGCGCCACCGAAGATGTCGGCTTCCGGATGGAAGGCGATGACGATCTCGTAGACGACCCACAGCGCCACCGCGATGCCGACGCCGATCCAGGTGTTGCGCCGGGCATGACGCTCCGACAGCGGTGCCGCCTGGAGCAGCGCGAAGCCGGTGGTGACGATGATGCTGAGCAGCATCGCCCACCAGACCGGCACGCCGAAATAGTAGGTGAGGATGGCCACCGTGAAGCCGGCAAGACCGACATAGACCTGGATGCCGAACGACAGGAGGCCGGAGAAGCCGGCGAGCAGGTTCCAGGCGTGGCCGAGCGTGGCGAAGATGAACACGGTCATCAGGAGGACCGTGAAGTAGCGCCCGTTCTCGCCCATCAGGAACGGGAACAGGACGAGGATCACCAGCAGCGCCGCCAGCAGCCAGCGGCCTACCGTCCGGTCGGCAATCGCATTCACCGCCCGCGCGATCATTTCGACAGCAGCCCTTCACGGAAGAAAGCGAGCACGGCGAGCACCAGCATGTAGCCGCCGACAAGCTGCGCCGAGGGACCGAAATAGGTGCCGGCGAGGACCTGGACGATGCCGAGCAGGATGCCGCCGACCAGCGTGCCGGGGATCGAGTTCATGCCGCCGATGATCACCACGCCGAAGGCGACCAGAATGAACTGTGGCCCGTCGAAGGGCTGGAAGGTCCGGGTCATGCCGATCATGAACCCGGCGACACCGCTGATCGCCAGCGAGATGCCGAGCGCCACCGCGAAGATGTGGTCGGTGCGGATGCCCATCAGCGCGGCGTAGGTCGGATTGTCCGAGGCGGCGCGGATCGCCCGGCCGGTCGCGGTCCGGCGGAGGAACAGCTGGAGCACGATGAGCAGCGCGATCGCGATCAGGAAGAAGATGAAGCGGAGTGTCGAGATCGACAGGTCCTCGCTGATCCGGATCGCCGAGAAGGCCAGCGAGTTCTGGATCGACTTGGCGTCGGAGTTGAAGATCGCGAGGAGGAGATGCGAGATGAAGATGCCGAGGCCGAAGGTGACGAGGATCGGCGCCATCAGGCCGAAATTGGCCGACATGCCGCGCCGCTCCATGGCCTGGACGGAGACCCGGTTGAGCAACAGCCGCTGCAGCGCATAGCCGATCCCGAACATCAGTGGCACGACCACGATCAGCACCAGGAACGGCGGCACCGGGATGACCTGCAGGATGATCGCCGAGAGATAAGCACCGACGATCAGGAACTCGCCATGGGCGAGGTTGACCAACCGCATCACCCCGAAGGAGAGCGCGAGGCCCATCGACAACACCGCGTAGTAGCCGCCGATCAGCGTGCCGGTGAGCAGCGCATTGGCGAGGTCGATGAAGGTCCAGTAGAGGGTCTCGTCGAAGGGAACCGCGTCCATCAGTGCCCCCGGTTCTTCAGCGTGCCGAAATAGGCCGCGGTGATCTCCTCGCGCGACAGCTCCGAGGGCGCGCCGTCGAGCACCACCCGCCCCTCGAGCATGACCAGCACGTGGTCGGCCACGGCGAGCGCCCGCCGCGTGTCCTGCTCGATGACGAGGCAGGTGACCCCGCTCCGGTTGATCTCGCGGACCTTGGCATAGATGTCGTCGACGACGATCGGGGCGAGGCCGAGCGACAGCTCGTCGAAGAGGATCACCGACGGCAGCGACATCAGCGCCCGGCCGATCGCGACCATCTGCTGCTCGCCGCCCGACATCTGGCTGACCGGCTGGTTGCGCCGCTCGGCAAGGCGCGGGAAGAAGGCGTAGACCTCCTCGATCTTCTCGGCCGCCACCTGCCGGGCATGTGGCAGGTGGGCGCCGACGAGGAGGTTCTCGGCGACGGTCATGCGCTGGAAGAGCATGCGGCCCTCCGGCACCATCGTCACCCCGGTCTCGACGATCTTCTCGGTGCGGAGCTTGTCGAGCCGCCGCCCCTGGCATTCGACGCGCCCCTCGATCCGGGCCGTGCGGCCGCGGTTCATCATGCCGGTCATCGCCTTGAGCAGTGTCGACTTGCCGGCACCGTTGGCGCCGATCACGGACACCACCTCGCCCGGGTTGACCGAGAAGCTGATGTCGAACAGGGCGCGGAGCTCGCCATACCACGCCGAGAGCCCCTCGACGGTGAGGATCGGGTACTGCCCGCCGCGACCGGGCTTGGAGAAGAGGTTGCCCTTACGCGCCAAGGTAGACACGCTGGACCTCCGATGCGTTGATCACCTCGTCGGGAGCGCCCGAGGCGATGATCTTGCCGCCCGACAGCGCCATCAGCCGGTCGGTCGCCCGCAGCATCGTCTTCATCACGTGCTCGATCCAGACGATGGTGATGCCCGATCCCTTGATGCGGGCGACGAGGGCGATGAACTCGTCGACCTCGGCATCGGTCAGGCCGGCGGCGACCTCGTCGATGAGCAGGAGACTCGGCCGGGTGGCGAGCGCCCGGGCGAGCTCGTGGCGCTTGCGGCCGAGCAGCGGCAGCCGGCCCGCGAGCATGT
>JAEVZM010000541.1 GCA_023392225.1 Pseudomonadota bacterium | reverse complement strand
CGCCATGACCGCCTGTGCGCCGGCCGCCGAGCAGGCCGCCTTCGCCGCGCCCGACCGGCGGATCGAGGGCTATGCCCTGCCGGTGGCGCATGCCGGCGCCCGCCACATCGTCGTCTCGACCCAGAGCCGCGGCGACGAAGCGGCCCTGCAGGCGGCGCTCGCCGTCGATGCCGACTACGTCGCCTTCGTCGGCAGCCGGCGGAAGGCGGCGACGCTCCTCGCCAAGCTCCGCGACGGCGGCATGGACGAGGCCCGTCTCGCCCGCCTCAAGGCGCCGGCCGGGCTCGACCTCGGCGCGATCACGCCGGAGGAGATCGCGCTGTCGATCCTCGCCGAGATCGTCATGCTGCGCCGGAAGCGCCAGCGCGCCGAGGCCGAAACCGAGTCGGCCCCGTGACCGCGATCCGCCTGCCACCGGTGGCGGTGATGCTGCTGCTCTCGGCCTCCGGGATGGCGATCGGCCTCGCGCTCGATTGCGGCGCAACGCCGCCAGCGGTGATCGCCGCGCTCTGCACCGGCGCGCCGGCCTCGCTCGCCACCACCCTCAGCTTCCACCTCGCGATGATGCCGGCAAGCTACGCGATGACCGCGGTGGGCGGCCTGCTCGCGGTCGGGCTCGCGGCAAGCGGCAGCCGCGGCGGCGCGATGGCGGCCTCGGGGCTCATGTGCCTCTTCCTGATGATGGCCGGCATGGTCGCCGGCGGCTGGCTGGCGCCGGAGCTTGCGGCGCTGCTCGGGGCGAAGCCCGGCTTCGCGCTGCTGGTCGCCGCGATGGCGGCGGGAATGACGCTGGCGACCCTTCTGGGCGCCGCGATCGCGCAGGCTCTCGGCCGGCGCGACCGCTTGCGGCGAGCCTCTCCGGCTCAGTACATCATGTACCAGTAGATCATCGACGAGGGATCGTCGTCGTTCGGCTGCATCGACTTCTGCCACTCGTGGAAGCGCTCGCGGAGGCCGCGCTTGCCGGGGTCCATCTCCGCCATCTTCTCGTTCATCTGGCGGAGGCGCCGAACCAGCGTCTTCATGAACAGGGCGGCGCGCTGCGGGTCGTTCTGGACCGAGTCGTTGAACTCGTCGTAGTTGGTGGTGATGCACTCGGTGTCGATCACCGCCTTGACCGAAGCGGAGCGCGGACCGGGGTCGATCAGGCTCATCTCGCCGAACACCTCGCCGGTCTTCAGGACGCCCACGACCTTCATCTTGGGGCCTTCGCCGACCGTCACCTCGACGGAGCCGTCGGTGATCAGGAAGGCGGTATCCCCCTGCTCACCCTCGGTGAGGATGGTATCACCGGCCTTGAACTTCACGGTACGCATCGCTTGCCCCTTATGCCAATGGAGGTTGGCCGGACCATAGCCGACCCGAGCGACGCACGGTAGGCTCGCCCGGACCAAACGGGAAGGAAAAATGAGCGCTTCCAGATACGTCGTCCAAGCCCCGGAAATGCCTGCGCTTCCGGTCGCCGGCAGCGACCGGCTGTTTCCTGTGCACCGGGTCTATTGCGTCGGTCGCAACTATGCCGCGCATGCCGTCGAGATGGGCGGCGACCCAAACCGCGAGCCGCCGTTCTTCTTCCAGAAGAACCCGGACAACCTCACGACCACCGGCGTCTTCCCCTACCCGCCGGCATCGCGCGACGTGCATTTCGAGGTCGAGCTGGTGGTGGCGCTGGCGACCGGCGGCACCGGCATCCCGGTCGCCGCGGCGCTCGACCATGTCTACGGCTACGCCGTCGGCATCGACATGACGCGGCGCGACCTCCAGGCGCGGGCGAAGGAGCTGCAGCGGCCGTGGGAGGTGGCGAAGGCGTTCGAATCCTCCGCCCCCTGCTCGGCCATCGTGCCCGCCGCCACGATCGGCCATCCCACGACCGGCGCCATCTGGCTCGACGTCAACGGCACCCGGCGCCAGACCGGCGACCTCGCCCAGATGATCTGGAAGGTGCCGGAGATGATCGCCCACCTCTCCGGCCTCTTCACGCTCGCCCCCGGCGACGTGATATTCTCCGGGACGCCCTCCGGCGTCGGCGCGGTCGTCCATGACGACGTGATGCACGCCCATATCGACGGCGTCGGCGACCTGACGGTCACCGTGGTCTGAAGGGACGGGAGGATCAGTTGATGCGAAAGACCCTGGCCGCCGGCATCGCGGCGACGGCGCTCGTCGTCTCGGCCGGCGCGATCGCCTGCGAGACCGGCGCGCAGGATTGCCCCTTTCCGGTCGAGATGAAGCCGGGCACGGACACCATCACCCTGGTGCACACGCTCCAGGAGAACGTGGAGTGCTGCTTCTACAGCCTCGCGGCCCGTGCCGGCCAGACGCTCACCTGGTCGTTCGACGGCCCGAACGAGCGCGTCGTCATCGTCTATCCCGACGGCGACGAGGACGGCCCGGGCATCCCGAACACGATCCCGCTCAAGACCGACGGCACCTATGTCCTCGGCTTCGTGCCGAACCTGATGGCCGGCGACGCCTTCGGGCCGTTCCGCGCGACGGTGACGATCAAGTAGGGCATCAAATACGAAACGGCAAATCGCTCTAGCCGCTTTGCGGCAAGCTTTATCTATCGATCGATGCGCGTTATTCAGGCGGAGAGTGTGGCAGATCGGATATCTCAGAAAATACTTTTTCTATTCTATAGGTTGACCACTGAATCGCCCGAGTAGCCACCTCCAAAGCGAATCCGCAAAATGCAAATTGCTGCGGCACGATTGACAGATTGTCCGCTCCTCGCAGATCTGACCGGTAGAAGCTGATTGGCGCGGAATGCGTTGATCCGGACAAATAGCTATATATTCCATCCCATTGCCTCTCCTCCCAATCTGCAGCTGAGAGTGCCGCTCGCATTCCGCGTATGTAAAACCTGTTCCCGACCACAATTGCCGACTGCGAATCGATCGGAAGATCCAAGAATGCCTTGCTAGTTTTTATTCGATTCCGCAACTCTAATAATTGAGCTTTGAATCTTTCAACCTGCGATTCATTACCGAGACTTCGAAAAAGCCTGATCCTAGAATTGCAGTCATGTATGTCCAGAGTCCATTTTCGAAGCTGCCAATCGTCATCACTAATATTATCTTCCAAAAGATACGCAAGAAAAACCTGATATTCAATAATAGATCGGCAGATATTTCCGATAGAAACATGATCTATTGTCGAATGATCTTTCCTATCGACATAAGCCTCCATCAGCAGCGCCACGCTGTTTGCCGCAAGCCCCATACGCGCATAAATCCAAGATGCCCAACCGAACCGCGTGGACACGGACCGACCCGCTATTTGGTTCGAAGTCGTCGATAAGTGGTCAAGAGCGGCCAAGAAAGAAGCCCGCATTTCATCAAAATGACTCTGCTCGGTCGTCATGCCTGTGCCTTGATCTTGAGACGTTCTCGCGAGCGCGCGATTGGAGAATTCTCAGACCGCCGTCCCGCCCCGGTTCCAGCCATGGGCGCCGTCGCCGAAGGCTTCCCAGCCGGTCTCGGTGACCGCCACCGTGTCCTCGATCTTGATGTAGCCGCGGCGCGGATGAGGCAGCGTCGTCTCGATCGACAGCACCATGCCCGCCTTCAACGGCTGGTCGGCGTCGTCGCCCGGATAGGGCACCGGCCCGGACCCGGTGAGCCGTGGCGCCTCGTGCGAGATGAGGCCCATGCCGTGGGCGACGAAATCGAGGAGGTTGCCGTTGGGCGAGCGCCGCAAGACCTCGCCGGCGGCCTCGAAGATGTCGCCGCCGCGGGCCCCGGCCCGGATCGGCCCGCGCGCGGCCATCTGGATCGCCTCGATCTCGGCGAGGAGGTCGACCAGCTCGGCATCGGGCTCACCGAGCACCGCCATCCGGCAGAGGTCGCCGATATAGCCCTTGTAGTTGCCGCCCGAGTCGACCGACATCGGATCGCCCTCGCGCCACACCTGGTCGGACGGGGCGCGGTTGAGGCTCGTACCGGCGGTGATCAGGCAGTATTCGAAGGTGAGGCCGCGGGCGACCTCCTCGCGGCGGAGCGTCTCGACCACCTCGGCCTTGGTCGAGCCCGGCCCGTGCTGGGCGACCGCGGCAAGCATCGAATCGACCACGCGCTCGGAGGCGATGCGGAGATAGCCGAGCTCCTCCGGGGTCTTCACCGCCCTCAGCCGCTCGAGCGAGACAGTCGCATCGACGATCCGCGCCCCCGGCAGGGCCTTCCGCAGCATCTCCTCGGCGTCGGCCGGCAGGAAGGCCCGCTCGACGCCGATCGCCGCGTTCTCGAGATGGAGCCGCCGGAGGCGCTCGACCGCCGCCGCCATCGCCCCGTCCGAGCCCCAGGCGCGGATGAACTCGGGCATCCAGAAGCGGCCGAGGTCCTTCTCGTAGCCCTCCATCGGGTTGCCGACATAGGCCGCGTCGTCCGGCTTGCCGCGGACGTAGATCAGCAGCGGCAGGTAGCGCGACAGGCCGATCGCATCGAAATGGGAGAAGAAGAAGAACCGGTAGGCGCCGCCCATCAGGTACTGGACGTTGTGCTTGGAGGAGACCAGGAGCACGTCGATGCCGGCCCGCTCCATCAGCGCGTCGAGCTGGCTCCGGTCGAAGGGGATGCCGCCGGCCGTGCCGCCGGCGGTTGCGTGTTCCTCGCGCGCGTCCATGGTAGCCTCCCTCGCCTGTTGTCGTTTTGGCGGGATCATAACCGCAAATTGCCATGGCGTCGCGATGCGCGCGCATGGTCGGAGCAGCCTTGGACAAGGAGGAGCCTTGGACGGAGTGAACGGCACCCCCGGCGTTCCCGGAGCCGCCTGATGCGGGTCACGGTGTTCGGCGCCGGCGCGATCGGCGGCTATCTCGCCGCCCGCCTTGCCTCGGCCGGGGCGGTCGATCTGTCGGTGATCGCCCGCGGCGACCATCTGGCGGCGCTGCGCACCCGCGGCCTCCGGCTGGTCGAGCCCGGCGGCGAGCGCACCATCATCGTCGCCGCGACCGACGATCCCGCGCGCCTCGGCCCGCAGGACTGCGTCATCCTCACCATGAAGGCGCATTCGGTGGCCGCCGCGCTGCCGGCGATCGCGCCGCTGCTCGGGCCCGAGACGGCCGTCGTCACGATGCAGAACGGCATCCCGTGGTGGTACTTCCACCGCGCCGGCGGCCCGCATGACGGCAAGGGCGTCGCCGCGGTCGACCCCGACGGGGCCATCACCCGCGCCCTCGGCCCGGAGCGGGCGATCGGCGCCGTCGTCTATGTCGCCGCCGAGGTCACCGCGCCGGGGGTGATCGACCACCCCTTTGGCGACCGCCTCATCC
>JAEVZM010000513.1 GCA_023392225.1 Pseudomonadota bacterium | reverse complement strand
AGATAGGGCTCGGCGAACGACCAGGCCCCCATGTTCTTCGGCTCCTCCTGGCACCAGACGACGTCGGCGTTGGGGAAACGCGACAGCTCGTGGATCAGCGCCGTGGCCGGGAAGGGGTAGAGCTGCTCCAGCCGGAGGATGTAGATGTCGTCGATGCCGCGCTTCTCGCGCTCCTCGTAGAGGTCGTAATAGACCTTGCCGGAGCACAGGATCACCCGGCGCATCTTGTCGTCGGCGACCAGCTTGGTGGTCTCGCCCTCGCGGCACTCGGCATCGTCCCACAGGAGCCGGTGGAAGGTCGAGTCGGGGCCCATCTCGTCGAGCCGCGACACCGCCCGCTTGTGGCGGAGCAGCGACTTCGGCGTCATCAGGATGAGGGGCTTCCGGAACTCGCGCTTCAGCTGGCGACGCAGGATGTGGAAGTAGTTGGCCGGGGTCGTGCAGTTGGCGACCTGCATGTTGTCCTCGGCGCAGAGCTGGAGGAAGCGCTCGAGCCGGGCCGACGAATGCTCCGGCCCCTGGCCCTCGTAGCCGTGGGGCAGCAGCATGACCAGCGCCGACATGCGCAGCCACTTCCGCTCACCCGAGGAGATGAACTGGTCGATGACGACCTGGGCGCCGTTGACGAAGTCGCCGAACTGCGCCTCCCACAGCACCAGCGCGTTGGGCTCGGCGAGGGAATAGCCGTACTCGAAGCCAAGCACCGCTTCCTCGGACAGCATCGAGTTGATGACCTCGAAGCGCGCCTCGTCCGGCGACAGGTGGGCGAGCGGGATGTAGCGCTGCTCGGTCTCCTGGTCGTAGAGCACGGCATGGCGCTGCGAGAAGGTTCCGCGCTCGGAGTCCTGGCCCGAGAGGCGCACCCGGTGGCCCTCCTCGAGGAGCGAGCCGAAGGCGAGGGACTCGGCGGTCGCCCAGTCGATGCCGGTACCGGTCTCGATCGCCTTGGCGCGGGCATCGAGAAAACGCCGGATGGTGCGGTGGACCTTGAAGTCCGCCGGCACCTCGGTGAGCTGGGTGCCGATCTGCTTCAGGCGCTCCATCGACAGGCCGGTGACGCCGCGGCGCGGCGCGTCACCGGTCTCGGCGGCCTTGAGGCCCGACCAGGCACCGTCCAGCCAGTCCGCCTTGTTGGGGCGATAGGTGGTGCTCGCCTCGAAGGCGTCGTCGAGCTCCTTCCGCCAGCCGGCCCAGAGCTCCTCGACCTCGGCCTCGGTGACCAGGCCCTCGGCGATCAGCTTGTCGGCATAGATGCGGAAGGTCGTCGGATGCCCGGCGATCTTGCGATACATGATCGGCTGGGTGAACGCCGGCTCGTCGCCCTCGTTGTGGCCGAAGCGCCGGTAGCAGAACATGTCGATGACCACCGGCTTGTGGAACTTCTGCCGGTACTCGGCCGCGATCTTGGCGGCATAGACCACCGCTTCGGGATCGTCGCCATTGGCGTGGAAGATCGGCGCCTCGACCATCTTCGCGATATCCGAGGGATAGGGCGAGGACCGCGAGAAGCGCGGATTGGTGGTGAAGCCGATCTGGTTGTTGATGATGAAGTGGATCGAGCCGGCGGTGCGGTGGCCGCGCAGCCCGGAGAGGCCGAAGCACTCCGCCACCACGCCCTGGCCGGCGAAGGCGGCGTCGCCATGGATCAGCAGCGGCACGACCTTGGCCCGCTGCTCGAGCGGAATGATCTCGGCCCACGGGTCGTCGGCATTCTGGTCCTGCTTGGCGCGGGCCTTGCCGAGCACCACCGGGTCGACGATCTCGAGATGCGAGGGGTTGGCGGTGAGCGACAGGTGGACCTTGTTCGAATCGAACACCCGGTCGGACGAGGCCCCAAGATGGTACTTGACGTCGCCAGAGCCCTCGACGTCGTCCGGCGAGGCCGAGCCGCCCTTGAACTCGTGGAAGATGACGTGGTGCGGCTTGCCCATCACCTGGGCCAGCACGTTGAGGCGGCCGCGATGGGCCATGCCGAGCACGATCTCGCGGACGCCGAGCTGGCCGCCGCGCTTGATGATCTGCTCGAGCGCCGGGATCAGCGCCTCGCCGCCATCGAGGCCGAAGCGCTTGGTGCCGGTGTACTTGACGTCGAGGAACTTCTCGAAGCCCTCGGCCTCGGCGAGCTTGTTGAGGATCGCCTTCTTGCCCTCGGGGGTGAAGGCGATGCCCTTGTCCGGGCCCTCGATGCGCTCCTGGATCCAGCTCTTCTCGGCCGGGTCGGAGATGTGCATGAACTCGATGCCGAGCGTGCCGCAATAGGTCCGCCGGAGGATGTCGAGCATCTCCGGGATCGTCGCGAACTCGAGCCCGAGAACGTGGTCGATGAAGATCTTGCGGCTGTAGTCGGCCTCGGTGAAGCCATAGGAGGCCGGGTCGAGGTCCGACTCGGTCTGCGGCGGCTCGAGGCCGAGCGGGTCGAGATGGGCGTAGAAGTGGCCGCGCATGCGATAGGCGCGGATCATCATGATCGCGCGGACGGAATCCCGCGCCGCCTGCTGGACCTGGCTGTCGGAGATCTCGGCACCGCGCGACTGCGCGCCCGCCTTGATCTTCTTGCCCATGTCGGTCTCGAGCGCCGCCCAGTTGCCGTCCATGGCGGCAACCAGCTCGCCATTGGCGACCAGCGGCCAGTCCCGGCGCTGCCAGGAGGGGCCGTTGTCGGAGCCGGTCTCGGAATCGGGGAGGTCTTCGAAGAACGCCCGCCACTCGGCGTTGACGGAGGCGGGATCGCGCGCATACCGCGCCTGCATCGCTTCAATATACGGCGCATTGGCGCCGTAGAGGAACGACGTCGCCGCCAATGCGGCATTCTTGTCCTGGCGTGCCATGATCTTTCCGAGGGGTGAGGAGCCCCTCCGCTCTGCTTACGCGGCCGTTGGCCACGCTCTATCTGTCCAGTTACTCCAAGGCAACGACATATTTGTGGCTGCCGATCAACCCTTCAAGACTTCGGCGAGCGTATTCCCGATTCGAGCGGGCGATTCCGACACCCGGATGCCCGCCGACAGCATCGCCTCGATCTTGTCCTCGGCGCCGCCCTGGCCACCGGCGATGATCGCGCCAGCATGGCCCATGCGCCGCCCCGGCGGCGCAGTGCGGCCGGCGATGAAGCCGACCACCGGCTTCTTGCGGCCCTTGGCCGCCTCGTCCTTGAGGAAGCGCACCGCCTCCTCCTCCGAGGAGCCGCCAATCTCGCCGATCATCACGATCGAGCGGGTCTCATCGTCGGCGAGGAACAGCTCGAGCACCTCGATGAAGTCCATGCCCTTGACCGGATCGCCGCCGATGCCGACCGCGCTGGTCTGGCCGAGGCCGGCATTGGTGGTCTGGAACACGGCCTCGTAGGTGAGCGTGCCGGAGCGCGACACGATGCCGACCGAGCCGCGCGAGAAGATGTTGCCCGGCATGATGCCGATCTTGCACTCGCCGGAGGTCATCACGCCGGGGCAATTCGGACCGACCAGGCGGCTCTTCGAGCCGGACAGCGCCCGCTTAACCTTGACCATGTCGAGCACCGGGATGCCCTCGGTGATGCACACGATCAGCGGAATCTCGGCGTCGATCGCCTCGAGGATCGCGTCCGCGGCGAAGGGCGGCGGCACGTAGATCACGGTCGCGTCGGCCTTGGTCGCCTCGACCGCCTCGCCGACGGTGTTGAAGACCGGCAGACCGACATGGGTCTGGCCGCCCTTACCGGGAGACACGCCGCCGACCATCTTGGTGCCGTAGGCGATCGCCTGCTCGGAATGGAAGGTGCCGTTCTTGCCGGTGAAGCCCTGGCAGATGACGCGGGTGTTCTGGTCGATCAGGATGGACATGGGCGTGTTCTCAGGTGGGTCGGAAGGGGTTCAGGACCTGGACATCGGCATGGGACTGCCCATGGTTGCGATCCTCGCGACGGGAGGACGGGTATCCCGAGGTTTCGGGAGGCGGCCACGATTGCTGCGTCCCCATACGAAATCTGGCGAAGCGCTTCAAGGATCACGCGCCCTGCTCGGAGGTGAGGATCAGCACCCGGCCGGAGAATCCGGTGACGTCGACGCCGGGGCTGCCAGCGGGGATGAAGGTGCTGCGCAGCTCCCAGACGCCGGCCAGCTGCTCTATGCGCCAGACATGCGACACGATGATCCCCTCCTGGTCCTCGACTTCGGCCGGGGCCTCGTCGAAACGGGCGGAGACAAGATCGGCATCGAGCGGGGCATCGGCATCGAAGTCGTAGAGGTAGCAGCCCAGCACGTCGATCGCGCCCTCGCCGTCGTCGGGGATGTTGAGGGCGGTGGTGACAAGGTAGGGACCGGTCGCCCCGTCGAGCCGGCCATAGACTGCCGCAGAGCCGGTGTAGCCCTCCTCGCGCTCGGCATCGCGAAGCGACTGGCGCGAGAGCGCCAGCATCCGTGACAGCATGGGGCTGGCGTCGTCGGCGATCGGCTTCCAGCCCGCCGCGTCGATGAC
>JAEVZM010000467.1 GCA_023392225.1 Pseudomonadota bacterium | reverse complement strand
GCGGTGGTCTGCATCCGGCCCGCCGGAATCCGCTTCGAGAGCGAGGATTCGCCCGGAGGCGTGCCGGGCCGCATCGTCGTCCGCCACTTCCTGGGCGATGCCGAGATGATCCATGTCGCGATTGCGGGCCTCGCCCAGCCGCTGCGCGCCATCGCCGCGCCCGGCACCGGCCCGGCGCTCGGCGCCGCGACGCGGGTCTCGGTCGATCCCGCGGACGTGCTGGTCTATCCGGGCGGGTAGGCTCAGGCGGGCTTGCTCGCCGTCATCACGCTGATGCCGGGCGTGGTGCGGAGCGCGATCGTCTTCCCCGGGCGGAGGCCGGCGTCCCGGAACCAGCCGGCGATGGTCTCGGCCGGCCAGGTCCCGGAATTGCTGGTGATCGCGAAGTAGAGGTCGAGGAGCGCCCCGGCCTGGCCGCCGGCCTCGGGCGAGGCCGGGCGGAGCACGTCGAGGATGGCGAGCCGGCCCTTCGGCTTCAGCGCGGCGCCGGCGCGGCGGACGAGGGCCGCATTGGCCTCGGCGTCGAAATGATGGACGAGCTGGGCGACGAGGAGGAAGTCCCAGGCTTCCTTGCCGAGATCATCGACGAGGGCGTTACCAGGGCGATGGACCACGCGCTCGCCCATGCCTTCGGCCGCGAGGAGCGGCGCGGCGGCCGCGACCGCCTCCGGCAGGTCGAGAATGGTGGCGCGGAGGCCGGGCCGGGCGCGGCAGAAGGCGACCGAGTAGGCGCCATGGCCGCCGCCGATATCGAGCATCGTCGCCGCATCCGCCGGCAGCCGCAGGCGCTTCGTGAGCTCCGCCGCGCTCAGCCGGGCGAGCGAGTGCATGCCGCGCTGGTAGGTGGTCCACTGGTCGCCGGCGATGAGGTCATGCACGTCGAGCGCGGTGCCGGTGCGGACGAACTCTTCCGTCGTGTCGATCACCTGCCACTCCAGCACCCGGAGCAGCATCGAATCGCGGAGCGAGGTCGGGCTGTCGCCGGCGAGCCATTTCCGCGACAGGGGCGAGAGCGCATAGCCGGCCGCGCCATGGCGGAGATAGCCGGAGGCGACGAGGAGGTTGAGGAGCTTCTCCAGCGCGCCGGCATGAAGGCCCAGCCGTCGAGCCAGCGCCTCGGCGTCGGCACCGCCTGCGGCGAGCCCGTCGAACACGCCGAGCCGGGTCGCGGCGACCACGGCGCGGGCGACGATCACGGCGTGGAGGGTGTCGGCGACCGGGGTCGGGGCGAGATTGGTGGCGAGCGCGATCCGCTCGAGCAGCGACTCGGGGATGGCACCGACGCGCATCAGACCACGGTGAAGTGGAGGAAGGCGAACAGCATCCGCGAGCTCTCGGGCACCAGGGCGAGGATGCGCTGGCCCCGCTTGACCCGGCCCGAGGCCATCAGCTCCTCGAGCATGATGTAGAAGGCGGCCGAGCCGGTGTTGCCCTTGGTCGAGAGATTGGTGAACCAGCGCTCGAGGGGAACCGCGAAGCCGCTCTCGGCGAGGCCGTCGAACAGCTTCTGGCGGAACCAGTTGGACGAGAAGTGCGGCAGCAGCCAGTCGACCTCGTCCGGCGCGAGGCCGCGCTGCGCCTGCATGCGGGCGAAGGACAGCTTCATCAGCTCGGGCAGGCGGTCGTTGAGCACCTTCACGTCCTGCGACAGGCTGAGATAGCCGTCGCTGTAGAGCCGCGACTCGTCGTCGACCGTGCGCCAGCTCGTGACGCTGCCGTCCTCGCCCTTCCGGAGCCCGAAATACATGCAAACCTCGGAATGGCTCGCATAGGACAGGATGTCGATCCAGTCGATGCGGAGCGAAAGCCGGTCCGGACGCGGTGCCGGCTCGACGAGCAGCGCGCCGGCGCCGTCCGACAGCATCCAGCGCAGGAACTCGTTCGAGAACGGCAGCATCGGGTGGTCGTCGACGTCGCTCGCATTGAGCCGGATCTGCGGCTCGAAATGCGAGGCGCGGAGGCTCGGCGAGGCGAGCTCGGAGCCGGTGGCGACGGCATTGGGCAGGAGCCCCGAGGCGACGTTGAGGGCAGCGTATTTCAGCGCCGAGATCCCGGCGCAGCACACCCCGTTGGGGCTGATGATCTCGACCGGCGGGATGCCGAGCGCGGCATGCACCATGCTGGCATGGCTCGGGATCACCTGGTCGGCGCTCGAGGTGCCGCAAGCGAGGCAGGCGATGGCGTCGGGCGCCAGCCCAGTGTCGCGGCAGACGGCCAGGATCGCCTCGGCGGTGAGCGCGGCATTGGTGTGGGTGATGGCGCCGGTGGCGGGATCGATGGCGTAGTAGCGGGTCTCGATGCCGTTGTTGATCAGGACGCGCCGCTTCACCGTGGCGGGCTGGTCGGCGATATGGCCGAGCACCGCCTCGATCCGCGTGTTGTCCACCGGGGCGTTCGGCAGGGCGACGCCCCAGCCGGTCACGTAGGCGTCACCGGCCATGAGGTCCCGTCCGGTTCATTGCAGGCATCCATGTTTCCCGTTCGTCGCGCCACCCAAGCGGGTAACACACGAAACGGTCCGGTGTTCGCCCAATGTCATCGATAGCATCGAATCCCGGGCTGCATCACGATCGAATTGCCGGCGTTTCGCCGGTCGGGGCGGCGAGGCGCGCGGACCGCCGGGCGAGCCAGCCGCGCCCGAGGAGATAGAGAATCGGCGTGCCGATGGCGGTGAGCGGCAGGCCGACAAGGATCATCGCGGCGAGGAACAGCGCGAAGGCCCAGGCGCCGACCCGCCGGGTCATCCCGCCCGGCCGGCCGATACCGCGGAGCAGCCGCGCCCAGCCGTGGAAGGCATACCAGCCGAGGAGCTCGGGCCCGATCAGCCAGCGCTTGACCGTCACCGCCGGCGTGCCGGCGAGCAGCGAGCCGGTGATCGTCTCCGCCTCGGCGAGCCGCGCCGCGGTGGTCCGGGCGAGCTGGTGCAGCCGCGCCTGGTCGTCGCTCGCGACGCCGGACTCGGGGAAGACGCCGAGAAGGGCATCCTTCCGCCCGAAGAGCAGCGCCCGGGGGGTGGAGATCAGCGTCGCCACCGGGGAGCCCTGGTGGGTGACGACGACGTTGTCGATGTGGCGGGCGCCAGCCTTGGCGAGCAGGCGCTTGAGCGTCTCCGAGCCCTGCTGCCACATGGCGCGGCTGACCGTCACCGTCATCACCGGCCGATCGCGGAGGACCGCGGCTTCCGCGGTGCGGAAGAAGCCCTGGACCGGCAGCGCCGGCGACAGGAACCAGACCGGCGAGACGAGTATCACCAGATCCCATGCCGCCTCGGCATCGAACATCGGCCGCAGGATCGGCGGCGGGTATCCGAGCTGGGTCTCCGGCATCACGTCGAAGAAGGTCGCCACCGAGCCCCAGGGATAGGGGTAGTCGTCCCGCGGCCGGAGCCGCGCGAGGGTCACGGAATGGCCGAATCCGGCCAGTTCCGTCTCGAAGATCGCCGCGGTGCGCTCCGCCTCTCCCGACTGGGAGTAGAAGATGAGCAAGATTCGTTTCATGCTTCCTGCCGAGGGTCAGCATTCGCTGCCCCCAAAGGCCGCGGATGGTGCATAATGGGGATCGGCGGGCGGCAGATCAAATGGCGCGGTGAGACGATCGCATGACGAATATTCCCGGCAGGATTGTGGTGGTTGGCGCCGGGCCAACCGGGTTGACGCTGGCGCTGCTCCTGGCCCGCGCCGGAATTCGCGTCACCCTGGTCGAGCGCAACACCGCCCCGCAGGCCCATCCCGCCGCCTGCATCCTCGACACCCGGACCATCGAGGTGTTCCGTGAGACCGGCCAGGCCGACCGGGTGCTGGCCGAGAGCCAGGACCCGTTCGAGCGGGCCGGAATCACCTGGGTGACGAACCTCGCCGAGCGCGAGCTCGGCCGCTGCAGCGCCCTGCCGCCGGATCTCGAGGGATTCGTCGCGGCGAGCCCGGTGCATGCCACGGTATTCCCCCAGAACCGGCTCGAGCCGATCCTGTGGGAAGCGGTCCGCGCCGAGCCGCTGGTCGACTTCCGCGCCGGGCACGACTGCGTCTCGATCCACGAGACCGACGACGGGGTCACCTGCACCCTGTCGTCCGGCGATCGGCAGATGGAGGTCAGCGCCGACTATCTGGTCGGCTGCGACGGCATCGGCAGCCCGGTGCGCCGCCTTGCCGGCATCGGCCATGACGGCAAGACCATCCAGCACATGATCGGCGTGTATTTCACCGCCGACCTGTCCCGGCTGGTCGATCATCGCAAGAGCATCCTCTACTGGACCCTCAATCCGGACGCGCTCGGGGTACTGATCGCCCACTGGCTGCCGGTCGAGTGGGTCCTGTTCGTCCCCTATTACCCGCCCCAGCAGGCTGCCGAATCCTATACCGAGAGCCGCTGCCGGAGCCTGGTCGAGCATGCGGTGGGCTACACGCCGCCGGACCTCGAGATCAAGCTCGTCCGTCCCTGGTCGCTGGGGGCGGCGGTGTCCGAGCGCTACCGCGAGGGGCGGGTCTTCCTCGCCGGCGACGCGGCGCACAGCTTTCCGCCGACCGGCGGGCTCGGGCTCAATACCGGCGTCCAGGACGCCCACAACCTTGCCTGGAAGCTCGCCGCCGTGCTTCGGGCCGAGGCGGGCGCGGAACTGCTCGACACCTACGAGATCGAGCGTCGGCCGGTGGCCCGCGCCAATCTCGAGCACAGCATCGCCAATTTCGAGCAGATGAGCGACCTCCTCGACATCGTCGGCCTCAGTCTCAAGCAGCAGGAGCGGCTGCAGGCGGCCCAGAGCTCGGCGATCTTCACCAGCCTGCCGCCGCGCTGGCAGCGCAACGCCATCAACATCGCGCTCCGCCAGGCGCTCGCCCCGCTCCGCATCCTGTCGGAGGCGAGCGGCCGCGGCGAGCATGCCCGGCACGAGTTCGAGCGCCGGATCCCCGCCCAGGCGCGGCATTACCGCTTCGCGGGCCTCGATCTCGGCTTCGCCTATGACCGCGGCGCGGTGATCCCGGACGGGACCGACCGTCCGCTCGGCGACGATCCGGTGCTCGACTACCGCCCGACGACCTGCCCGGGCTCGCGGCTGCCGCATTTCATGGGCGAGCGCGATGGCGTGGCGATACCGGTGCATGATGCGCTGGTGCCGCACGGCTTCACGCTGCTGGTCGGCCCGCACGCGGCGCCGGCCTGGCGGCAGGCGGTGCGCTCGGTGGCGGCGACGCTGCGTATGCCGGTCGGCTGCCTCGTGGTCGGCACCGGCGGCGACGTGGATTTCCGCGACATCGCCGGCGCCTGGCCAACGGTCTCCGAGATCGGGCGGGGCGGGGCGGTGCTGGTGCGGCCCGACCACCATGTCGCGTGGCGGAGCCATGGCCTGCCCGACGATCCGGTCGAGGCGCTCGACAGGGCGCTCCGCCGGGTGCTGTCGCTGCCCCACGCGGGCCGGGCGGCGGAGACCGCCTGAGCCGACGCCTCAAAACGGAACCGACGGGGGAGGACATGAGCAGGGTGTATGTGATCGCCCAGGGCGGAGGCCCGACGGCGGTGATCAACCAGACCGTGGCCGGGGCGGCGCTCGCGGCGCGCCAGAAGCATCCCGACGCCAAGGTCTACGGGGCGCGCCATGGCATCCGCGGCGTGGCCGGCGGCGACCTGGTCGACCTCTCGGCCCTGTCGGACGCCGATCTCCGGCGCTTCGCCAACACGCCCAATTCGGGGCTCGGCAGCACCCGCGACAAGCCGGACGCGGCGTATTGCGAGCGGATAGTCGCCGGGCTGGAGAAGGTGAAGGCGGATTCCTTCATCTATATCGGCGGCAACGACACCGCCGGCACCATGGGCATCCTCGACGAGATCGAGACCGGGCCGATGACCTTCGTCCATGCGCCGAAGACCATCGACAACGACCTGGTGGAGAACGACCACACGCCGGGCTTCATCTCGGCAGCGTGGTTCGTCGCCTCCGCCTTTCTCTCCGTCGACCTCGATTTCCGGGCGATGCCCGGCATCTATGTCGGCATCGTCATGGGCCGCCATGCCGGCTTCCTCACCGCCTCGGCCGCCGCCAGGCGGCGCGCCGGCGAGAAGGACGGGCCGCACCTCGTCTACGTGCCCGAGGCGCATTTCTCGCCCGAGAAGCTGATCGCCGACATCCGTGCCACGCGCGAGACCTATGGCCGCTGCGGGGTGGCGATGTCCGAAGGGGTGGCGACCGAGGACGGGACGCCGCTCGCCGAGCGCCTGATCCCGGAGGAGCGCCACGAGCGCGACGACCACGGCAACCTCCAGCTCTCCGGCGGCGACCTCGGCCTTGCGCTGCAGGTGGCGATCGCCGCGGCTTTCCCGAAGGTCCGCGCCCGGGTCGACACCTTCGGCTACCTGCCACGGGGCTTCTCGGGCCTCGTCAGCGAGGTCGACCGGCGCGAGGCCTTCGATATCGGCCGCTTCGCGGTGGAATCGGCGGAGAGCGGGAGCGGCTCGGTGGCGCTGCAGCATGTCGACGGGCAGACCGCCTTGAAGCTGGTGCCGCTCGCTGCCGTCGCCGGCAAGACCAAGCCCATGCCGCGGGAGTTCGTCACCGCCGCCGGCAATGACGTGACCGACGCCTGCCGCGCCTATCTCGACCGGCTGGTGCCGCCGCGGCCGGAGACCTGGACGCCGTTCGTCTGAGCGGCGCCTCCCGGCGGCGCCTGTCTCACGGACCGGGGCACAAGAGGCGCTCCGGAGGCGTCTCGATCCGGGAGAAGCGGCCGTCGCCCGAGACGGCGAAGAGGCCGAGGCGTTCGCCGGGCGCGCAGTCCCGGCCGCCGGCGACGACGAACCCGGTCTCGCCGAAGCTGTCGCCGAAGGCCCGGTCGACGTCCTCCCGCACCTGGCTGGCGGGTGCCGAGCCGATGCGGCGTCCATCCGCGCTGAAGAGGTAGAGGGTCGCCGGCGATCCCGGGTGCGTGCCGTCGAGCGCCCAGCCGTGGACCGCCACGCCACCGGCCGATCGTGTCACCGCTTCGACGAAGCCGCGGATGGCGGGATCGGCGACGTATTCCCTCGCGAATTCGTCCGGCGACAGCGTGCCGGGGTCTCGCCCGCGGGCATGAAACGAGAGGAAGCCGAGGACGACGACGGCGGCGAGGGCCAGCGCGGCGAGGAGATCGGTAGAGGTCGCTGCGTTGCGCAGTGGCAGGGCCGCGGCGGGAGCGGCGGTCGGCGCCCGGCCGAGGACGACGCACAGCGTCGTGAGGAGGAGCAGCACCATGATCGGCATGGTCGGGCCGAAATAGACGGGCGAATGGACGTCGAAGCTGGTCGCCCCGATGATCGTCATCAATCCGATCCGGGCTGCGGCGAAGAGTGCGAGGCTCAGGGCGATGCCGGCCACGCGGCGGTCGACGCGAAACGAGCGCGTCGCCACGCGCCAGGCGAAGACGGCGACGATGGCGAGGGTGAGCGCGTAGATGGCGGCGCGGTAGACCGGCGCATAGGCGCCGACGAAGCGGAGCGCGCGGCCCGGCGGCGCATCCGGGTCGGCGAGGAAGACGGGCCGGTAGTCCGGCGATTGAAAGGCGTAGGGCCGGTTGAGGAAAGCGAGCCACGGCTCGAGCTGCGCCGCGGTGCCATGGCTCGCGCCGGGGCGGTAGGGCGGCATGTCGTGGAGGAAGGCGCGCTTGAGCAGTCGCCAGAGATAGGGCGGCATCAGGGCGAGGTCCGACGTCTGCATGGTCGGGAATCGCTTGAACCAGCGCGTCGTGCAGGTCAGGCGCCCGTCGGCGCAGGCCGCTTCCACCTCGTCGGCGATGGCGCGGTAGAAGCGGGCGGCATGCCGCGGCGAATCATGGAAGCCCGCCTCGTGGGCAGCGGCCCGAAGAGCCCAGTGGAACCAGCCGTTGGAGATCTCGCCGCAGGTGTTCGGCCGCATTCCGCAATTGAACGTCCAGTAGCCCGGCCGCTCCAGGATCGGGCGAAGCCGGGCAAAGGTGGGGCTGACCGGATAGACCGCCTCGCGCGTCGCCCGGGTCACCGCCACGCCCGACTTCTGGCCACCGTCCTCGACGCTGGCGAGCGCCGAGGTCGCGGCGACGAAATCGGCGTCGAACAGCTCGCCGATCGTCCACGAGCCGTACCGCTCCTGATTGAAGCTCGCGACCATGGCGGAGGGGATGAAGGCCGCCGCGAGAAAGGCGAGGGTGAGGACGGGCAGCGTGCGGCGCCCCCAGGCCAGCGTGGGTACCAGCACGGCGAGGCCGGCCACCAGCCACAGGCCTTCCTCCCGCGTGATCCAGGCCCACCCGAGCACGAATCCGGCCGCCGTGAAGCCGAGGATCTGCCAGCGCGACCGGAATGACAGGAGGAGCAGGCCGATGCCGAGCAGGACCTGCGCCGGATAGATCGCCTCCCGCAGGATCGGTCCGATCGAGAACGACTGGGGATGGAGGAGGAGGAGCGGCAAGGCGACGATCGCCACCCAGTCCAGCCGGGTCACGCGCCGGAGGCCGAGCGCGGCGGCGAGCGCGGCGGCGACCTGGAGGACGGCTACCCCGACCTGGTAGGGGATGCCGAGGCGGTAGACCGAGGCGATGAACAGCGGAAAACCGGGATACTTCCCGAGATTGCGGTCGTCATAGGGCCCGAGCCACTGGCTCGCATCGAGATGGCGCGCGAGCGTGATGAACAGCGCGTCGTCGTGCCCCATGTTGGGATTGAGGATGAGCGGCAGGTTCAGGTAGACGAGCCCGTAGAGCACGATCGAGATGGCGCCGACGGCCAGCAGGATCGGTGCGAAGCGATCGCGAACAGGTCCGATTTCCAAACGCCCCCCCGGGTCGCCACGTCATCAATTGCCAATGGCGCGCCTGGCGCAGACGGCGGCTCCGCCAAGGGCGCACTCCCCCCGATCGTGACGCGGGGCCGGCCATTGCGGCAAGCGAGCCGCGTGGTCGCAGGGGATGCGATCCCGCGGAGCGCGATGACCCGCGGCGATCAGGATAGCTCGACAGCACCGCGGGAGCGAGGCACTATCGACAGGCTGGTGAGGGGCAAGGTGTCCGCCGGGATCCGCCAAGGGCGCTCCCGGAAGCCGACGGCGAGCGTCGGGCTGAGGCATCCGGGGGGCGACGAGGGACGGTGATCGACGGTAAGCGCGTGGTCGTGGTTCTCCCGGCCCACAATGCCTCATCCACCCTGCTCCGCACGTTCCACGAGATACCCCGGGACCTCGTGGACGAGGTGATTCTGACCGACGACGCAAGCAGCGACGACACCTCCGATATCGCGCGCTCGCTGGGCATCCGCACCATCGTGCACGAGACCAATCGCGGCTATGGCGGCAACCAGAAGACCTGCTACAGGGCGGCGCTCGAGGCCGGGGCGGACATCGTGGTGATGCTGCACCCCGACTACCAGTATTCGCCGCGCCTCCTCGGCGCGATGACCCACATGGTCGCGTCCGGGCACTATGACGCGGTGCTCGCGTCGCGCATCCTCGGCAAGGGCGGCGCCCGCGCTGGGGGCATGCCGCGGTACAAGTACGTCGCCAACCGGGCGCTGACCGCCATGGAGAACGTCCTCCTCGGCCAGAAGCTGTCCGAGTACCATACCGGCTACCGGGCGTGGAGCCGCAGGCTGCTCCAGACTCTGCCGCTCGAGGCCTGCTCGGAGGACTTCGTCTTCGACAACGAGATGCTGGTGCAGGCCGTGTGGTTCGGCTTCGCGATCGGCGAGATCTCCTGCCCGACCCGCTACTTCGCGGAAGCCTCCACCATCAATTTCCGCAGGAGCTGCGTCTACGGGCTCGGCGTGGTCCGGACGGCGGTGAGCTACCGCCTGGCGCGCTGGGGCATGGCCCGGCCGCGGCTGCTCTACGATCTCGATGCGCGGCTCCCCGTGCCGCCCTCCGGCCACGCCGAGACGACCGGCCCGGGCGCCTGAGTCGATCGGCCCGCCGTCTGGTCCCGTTCCAACCTCGCCGCCCTCCATTGCGGCGGGGACGCCAAGTCGCTATGAAGGCGCGCCTTCCGCGAGGGATCGGGGGGAGCCTTTCGGACGGAAAGATGGCACGTCTGGTAATGAAGTTCGGCGGCACCTCCGTCGCCGACATTGACCGCATCCGCATCGTCGCCCGCCATGTGAAGCGCGAGATCGACGCCGGCCACGAGGTGGCGGTGGTGGTCTCGGCGATGGCCGGGGCGACCAACCAGCTCGTCGGGTGGACCCGTGCGGCGTCGGCGCTGCATGACGCGCGCGAATACGATGCCGTGGTCGCCTCGGGCGAGCAGGTGACGGCCGGGCTGCTGGCGATCGTGTTGCAGGAGATGGGGGTCAATGCCCGCTCCTGGCTCGGCTGGCAGATCCCGATCCGGACCGACGCCGCCCACGGTGCGGCCCGCATCGTCGACATCGACGGCTCGAAGCTGATCGAGCGCATGAGCCAGGGCCAGGTGGCGGTGATTGCCGGTTTCCAGGGCATCGGCCCCGACAACCGCATCGCAACGCTGGGCCGTGGCGGCTCCGATACCACTGCGGTCGCCATTGCGGCGGCGGTCGGAGCCGATCGCTGCGACATCTACACCGACGTCGATGGCGTCTACACCACCGACCCGCGGATCGAATCGCGCGCGCGCCGGCTGCCGAAGATCTCCTTCGAGGAGATGCTGGAGATGGCCTCGCTCGGCGCCAAGGTGCTGCAGGTTCGCTCGGTCGAGCTCGCCATGGTGCACAACGTGCGCACGTTCGTGCGCTCCTCCTTCACCGATCCGGAGGCGCCGGAGCTGGTTGGCGCGCTCGAGCCGCCGGGAACCCTCATCTGCGACGAGGAAGAGATCGTGGAAAAGCAGGTCGTCACCGGCATCGCCTATTCCAAGGACGATGCCCACATCTCGCTCCGGCGCGTGCCCGACAAGCCCGGCGTCGCCGCCGCGGTCTTCGGCCCGCTGGCCGAGGCCAACATCAATCTCGACATGATCGTCCAGATCGTGTCGGAGGACGGCACGCTCACCGACATCACCTTCACCGTCACCATCGCCGACTACGAGAAGGCCAAGATGGTACTCGAGGCGGCGCGCGAATCGATCGGCTTCCAGGAGATGCAGGGCTCGACCGACGTCGCCAAGATCTCGGTCATCGGCATCGGCATGCGCAGCCATGCCGGGGTCGCCGCCAGCGCCTTCAAGGCCCTTGCATCGCGCGGAATCAACATCCGGGCCATCACCACCTCCGAGATCAAGATCTCGATGCTGATCGATGCGCCGTTCACCGAACTTGCGGTACGGACTTTGCATTCGCTATACGGGCTCGACGAACGATAGGGAAACGCCGAGCCTCGCACCGTACAGCCGAAACTGGCGGCGGCAGCGGCTTCACGGGTACACTTCTGGGATAGCGGACATGCGGGGGCCACCCGCCGGACCGCGCGTCCTGCTCCGCCGCTTGCGCGAGATCATGGCGGAGCCGATCAGCGCGCAGGAACGGCTAGACAAGATCGTGACTCAGATCGCGGCGAACATGGTCGCCGAGGTCTGCTCGGCCTATGTGCTGCGCGCCGACGGTGTGCTCGAGCTCTATGCCACCGAAGGCCTCAAGCGCGAGGCGGTCCACCACGCCCAGCTGCGCGTCGGCCACGGCCTCGTCGGCACCATTGCCGCCGAGGCGCGGCCGCTGAACCTGCCCGACGCCCGCTCGCACGCCGCCTTCCAGTACCTGCCGGAGACCGGCGAGGAACAGTAATCCTCGTTCCTCGGCGTGCCGATCCTGCGCGCCGGGCGCACTCTCGGCGTGCTGGTCGTCCAGAACCGGACGCACCGCACCTACTACGACGAGGAAGTCGAGGCGCTGCAGACCACCGCGATGGTGCTCGCCGAGATGATCGCGGTCGGCGATCTCGAGCGGCTGGCGCCGCCCGGCATGCAGCTCGACCTCAAGCGGCCGGTCTCGATCAACGGCATCAGCCTCGGCGAAGGCGTCGGTCTCGGCCATGTCGTCCTGCACGAGCCCCGCGTCGTCGTCACGGCGCTGATCGGCGAGGACGCCGAGACCGAGGCGGCCCGGCTCGACACAGCGATCGCTTCGCTCCGCCTGTTCGTCGACGACATGCTGTCGCGCGACGACATCGGCGAGACCGGCGAGCACCGCGACATCCTCGAGGCCTACCGGATGTTCGCCCATGACCGCGGCTGGGTGCGGCGGATGCACGAGGCGATCCGTAACGGTCTCAGCGCCGAGGCGGCGGTCGAGAAGGTGCAGAGCGACACCCGGGCCCGCCTCCAGCGCCAGATCGACCCGTTTCTTCGCGACCGGCTGCACGACTTCGACGACCTCGCCAACCGCCTGCTGCGGGTGCTGATGAACAAGCCGCACGGGCTGTCCGGCGAGGAGCTGCCGCGCGACGCGATCATCGTCGCCCGCAACATGGGCGCGGCGGAGCTGCTCGACTATGACCGCGAGCGCATCCGCGGCCTGGTGCTCGAGGAGGGCGGCCCGACCAGCCACGTCACGATCGTCGCGCGGGCGCTGGGCATCGCCGCGGGCGGGCGCGCCTCCAGCATCGTCTCGATGGTCGAGAGCGGCGATCCGATCATCGTCGACGGCATCGCCGGCGAGGTCCATGTCCGGCCGCCGCCGGATGTCGAGTCGGCCTATGCCGAGAAGGTCCGCTTCCGGGCGCGGCGCCAGGAGCAGTACCGCCTGATCCGCGACGAGGCGGCGGTGACCCGCGACGGCGAGCGGGTGACGCTCCTGATGAATGCCGGCCTGCTGGTCGACCTGCCGCATCTCGGCGAATCGGGGGCGGAGGGCATCGGCCTGTTCCGCACCGAGCTGCAGTTCATGATCGCGGCGCGCATGCCGAAGCTGAAGGAGCAGCAGGCGCTCTACGCCGCCGTGCTCGACGCAGCCGGCACCCGGCCGGTGACCTTCCGCACCCTCGACATCGGCGGCGACAAGGTGCTGCCGTACCTGCGCACCGGCCAGGAGGAGAACCCGGCGATGGGCTGGCGGGCGATCCGGCTCGGCCTCGACCGGCCGGGACTGCTGCGCACCCAGATCCGGGCGCTGCTCAAGGCCGCCGAGGGGCGCGAGCTGCGGGTCATGCTGCCGATGGTCACCGATCTCGACGAGGTCCGCCAGACGCGGACGCTGATCGAGCGCGATCTCGCCCATCTCCGCCGCCACGGCCATGCCGGTCCCGAGCACATCCGCATCGGCGCGATGGTCGAGGTGCCGGCGCTGCTCTTCGCCCTCGACGAGCTGGTCCAGGAGGTCGACTTCATCTCGGTCGGCTCCAACGACCTCCTCCAGTTCATGACCGCCACCGATCGGGGCAATACCCGTGTCGCCTCGCGCTTCGAGCCGCTGTCGCGGCCGTTCCTCAGGGCGCTCCGCCAGATCGTGCGCACCGCCGGCAAGGCGGGGCTGCCGGTGACGCTGTGCGGCGAGCTCGCCGGCAACCCGCTGGCGGCGATGACGCTGATCGCCCTCGGCTACCGCTCGCTGTCGATGTCCCCGGCGGCGATCGGCCCGGTCAAGGCGATGACCCAGGCGCTGCCGGCGGGCGAGCTTGCGGCGGCGCTCGATGCTATGCTCGATGCCAGCGGCCCGGGCAACGACCTGCGCGGCGCGCTGTCCGCCTTTGCGGAGAAAGAGGCAATTCCGCTGTGACCGTACTTCCCGATGCCAAGATCGACGGCCTGGTCGCCCGGGTCGGCCAGATCGACCAGAAGCTCGCCACTCCGCTCGACCGTGAGACCTTCGTCAAGCTGAGCCGCGAGCGCTCCGACCTCGAGCCGGTCTACGAGGCGATCCTGTCGCTCCGCCAGGCCCAGGGCGAGCGCGCCGAGCTCGAGGCGCTGCTCGAGGACCCCGAGATGGGCGAGATGGCCGGCGAGGAGGCGGCGGCGCTCGACGACAGGATCGAGGGCCTGGTCGACAGGGTGCGGAAGCTCCTCCTGCCCAAGGATGCGGCCGACGAGAAGAGCGCCATCCTCGAGATTCGCGCCGGCACCGGCGGCAGCGAGGCGGCGCTGTTCGCGGGCGACCTGTTCCGCATGTACCAGCGCTACGCCGATCTCCATGGCTGGAAGGTCGAGGTGATGTCGGAGAGCGAGGGCGAGGCCGGCGGCTTCAAGGAGATCATCGCCGAGGTACGCGGCCGCGGCGTGTTCGCCCGGCTCAAGTTCGAATCGGGCGTGCACCGCGTCCAGCGCGTGCCGGAGACCGAAGCGAGCGGCCGCATCCACACCTCGGCCGCCACCGTGGCGGTGCTGCCGGAGGCGGAAGAGGTCGACGTCGAGATCAAGCCCGAGGACATCAGGGTCGACACGACGCGCGCCTCCTCGGCCGGCGGCCAGCACGCCAACACCACCGATTCGGGCATCCGCATCCTGCACATCCCGACCGGGCTGATCGTCACCGCCGTGTCGCGCTCCCAGCACCAGAACCGGGTGCAGGCGATGCAGATGCTGCGCACCCGCCTGTTCGACCTCGAGCGCCAGAAGGCCGATGACAGCCGCGCCGCCGCCCGTCGCGGCCAGGTCGGCTCGGGCGACCGCTCGGAGCGCATCCGCACCTACAATTTCCCGCAAGGCCGGGTCACCGACCACCGCATCAACCTCACCCTCTACAAGCTCGAGCAGGTGCTGATCGGCGAGGCGCTGGACGAGCTGATCGAGGCGCTGATCACCGAGCACCAGGCGAGCCTGCTCGCCGCCGAGGAAGAGGCGGCGTAGCGGGCGGCGGCTTGATATGTACGTCATCCAGGCGTACATGTCGGGCTTCAGGAGCACCCCATGCCGCGCGCCGCCGAACGATCCGATCGCATCAATCTTCGCCTTACGCCGGGGGCCAAGCGCACGATCGAGCGCGCGGCCGCCTACGCCGACAAGACGTTGACGGATTTCGTCACCGAGGCAGCCTTTGCGCGGGCGGAAATGGTCGTGGAGCAGCACGAGGCGATCATGCTCACCCCGGACGCTTGGGAGACCTTCCGCCGCCTGCTGCTTGACCCGCCGGAGCCCGACCCGCGCCTCGATGCGGCGTTGGCCGAGCACGCGCGGGTGGTTGGCCGTTGAGCTTTCCCGATGGCTCGCTTCGCATCGAGACGCTGGCGGAGCGGCACGATCGGAAGAGCTTCGAATGTGGGGCGCCCAGTCTCGACCGCTATCTCCGTGAACAGGCCGGGCAGGATGTGGCGCGCGGTATCGCTCGGGTGTTCGTCGCAACGCGCGATGGAAACGCCGAGGCGATTCTCGGCTTCTACGCCTTGAGCGCGGCGACGATCGGTCCCGCTGCGTTGCCCGGGGACGTCGCGCGCCGCATGCCTCGGCATCAGGTGCCCGCGGCGCTCGTCGGTCGGCTCGCCGTCGACCGTCGTCATGCCGGCCATGGCCTCGGACGCATTCTGCTCGCTGACGCCGTCCTCAGAACCGATGAGGCCGCACGCCACCTCGGCATCGCGATCGTGGTCGTCGACCCGATCGACGATGCCGCTCGCGCCTTCTATGCCGGGTTCGGCTTCCGCGAGGCGCTCGGCACCCGTCAGATGTTCCTCGTCCGGAAACCGGCCGGGCAGCGACCATGACCGAGACGGTGGCCAGCCTCATCCGCCGGATCGCGGCGCAGCTTCGCGGTGCCTTCGCCGGCGACGACCGGGCCGCGAATGCCGATCTCGATGCGCGGCTGATCGTCGGCCACG
>JAEVZM010000384.1 GCA_023392225.1 Pseudomonadota bacterium | reverse complement strand
GGTCCAGCCCGGCCAGCGCGTCGGCCTGGTTCTCCGAGGCGGCGATCTCGCTCGCCATCGCGTCGGATGCGCCATCGGAGAGCGTGTAGACGATCGTGCCCCGAATCGAGCGACCGCGGAAGGAGTTGGCGTGGATCGACACGAACAGGTCCGCTCCATGGTCGCGCGCGAATGCCACCCGGTCGCCGAGCGCGACGAAACGGTCGTCGGTTCTGGTTAAGAAGACGTTGTAGCGGCCGGAGGCCTCGAGGTTCTTCCTCAGCATCTCGGCGAACTGGAGCGTGATCTCCTTCTCGACCGATCCGCCCCGGCCGCGCGCACCGGTGTCGATGCCGCCATGGCCGGGATCGAGGATCACGGTGAACTTGCCCGAATCGATCGCCGGAGCCGCCTCGATCGAGCGGTCGCGCCGTGCCGCTTCCTCGACCCGCCTTTCGTTGCGATAGGCTTTCTCGACGTCGAGGAAGGCCTCGCGGGTTGTCTCCACGACATCGACGACCAGTCGCGCCGGCTGGTTGCCCTCGGGCTGGAGCACGAAGGCCTTGTCGACCTGCACCGGACCCGAGAGGTCGAGCACGATGCGGGACTTGCCTGGCGAGATCTGCCCGTAGCGGAAGGCGGTGAACAGCCCCCTGCCCTCGACGCCATCGTCCTCGCGGAGGCCGAAGCGGACCTCGGGAATGTCGATGATCACCCGGTAGGGATCGGACAGCGTGAACACCGAGACGTCGATCGCCGAGGTCATGTCGGCAACGAATCGGGTCCGCTCCGCATCGCCGACAATCCGCGCATCGAAGATCAGCGGCGCCTTGGCGGCGCCGTCGCCCTCCGCCGCCAGCCCCTGGCGAGGGGCAATGCAGGCGAACACCGCGATGACGGCGAAGACGAAAAGAGCTGTGACGTGGCGTGGCGCCCGCATCGCAATCAAGGCTGCTCCCCTTGGGAAAGCGGCGGTTCGCCCGCGCCGCGCCCCGCCCTACATAACCGATCGATAGAGGTTTAGCCAACGACCCGGCAATTTTGCGACAGCGCCTCGAAGAGGGGCGTCTTGCAATGCGTCATCCGCGCACATACAACACTGTCACGGATTTTCATCCTCCGTCCGTAGGTGCCCCCGAAAAGCGGACTGCGGTAGCAAAAGGCGGCGAATCAACAAAGAGTTCGTCGCGGGACCCGTGTGTGCGCGGGACCAGGACGCGAGGATGTGACGGACGCCCGCCCGCCAACTGCGGCGAGAGGCCCCTCGCGGGTGGCGATCCGAGAAAACCGGCGGCATGCCCGTTCCCAAGCGGCGCATCCGAGTGGATCGGGACTACTCGTCCCGGAATTGAAAGGTACCGGCGCAAGGAAATGCACCAGTCTGCACGACGCGAGATGCCGAAGTCCGACCCGGCCCCAGCCGGACGGTCGCGCCCGCGTCTTCGCCCTGGTCCGCGCGCCACAAATCACCCACCAGCAGACCGCCCCTTCGGCGCGGCGGCGCGTGCCATTGCACGCAGCCTGTCGCCAGCCGGCGGTCACGGAGATTCCCTGTCATGGCGAACAAGATGCTTATCGATGCCACCCACCCCGAAGAGACACGGGTGGTGGTCCTGCGCGGCAACCGCGTCCAGGAGTTCGATTTCGAGGCCGCGAACCGCAAACAGCTTCGTGGCAATATCTACCTAGCCAAGGTCACCCGCGTCGAACCGTCGCTTCAGGCGGCGTTCGTCGATTACGGCGGCAACCGCCACGGGTTCCTGGCATTCTCGGAAATCCATCCCGACTACTACCAGATCCCGGTCGCCGACCGTCAGGCGCTGATCGACGCCGAGCGCGAGGAGAACGGCGACGGCGACGACCGCAACGGCGCCGAGGCAGACGCTTCCGAGCCGGCTGCCGCGTCCGACGACGGCAAGGCGGTCGCCGCCGACGCCGCGGAACACCCCTCGGTCAGCGAGCCGGCGCAGGGCTGGGGCGCCGAGGCGCCGCGCGCCTTCGACGAGGCAGAGGTCTTGAGCGGCGAGACGGCGTCTGCCGAGGCGGGCGAGGGCGAAGACGGACACGACAACAACGCCGAGGAAGTGGTCAGCGACGACCAGGTCGAATCGGTCGGCGCCGAGGACGCTCTCGAGGAGGTGCCGGAGCGCCGTTCGCGCCAGCGCCCGCGCCAGTACAAGATCCAGGAAGTGATCAAGCGCCGCCAGGTGCTGCTCGTCCAGGTCGTCAAGGAGGAGCGCGGCAACAAGGGTGCGGCGCTCACCACCTATCTTTCGCTGGCCGGCCGCTATTCGGTGCTGATGCCGAACACGGCGCGCGGCGGCGGCATCTCGCGCAAGATCACCTCGCCGGCCGACCGCAAGAAGATGAAGGAGGTCGTCTCCGAGCTCGACGTGCCGGAGGGGATGGGCATCATCCTGCGCACCGCCGGCGCGAGCCGCACCAAGGCCGAGGTCAAGCGCGACTTCGAGTACCTGCTGCGCCTGTGGGAGGACGTTCGCGAGCTGACGCTGCGCTCGACCGCGCCGACCCTCGTCTATGAGGAAGGCAGCCTGATCAAGCGCTCGATCCGCGACCTCTACAACAAGGACATCGACGAGATCACCGTCTCGGGCGAGGAGGCCTTCCGCGAGGCCAAGGACTTCATGCGCATGCTCATGCCGAGCCATGCCAAGAACGTGAAGCCCTACCGCGAGACTCAGCCGCTGTTCGCCCGCGCCGGCATCGAGGCCCAGCTCGACGCGATGTTCTCGCCGCAGGTGACGCTGCGCTCCGGCGGCTACCTGATCATCAACCAGACCGAGGCGCTGGTCTCGATCGACGTCAACTCCGGGCGCTCGACCCGCGAGCACAACATCGAGGACACGGCGCTCCAGACCAATCTGGAGGCGGCCGAGGAAGTCGCCCGGCAGCTGCGGCTGCGCGACCTCGCCGGCCTCGTCGTCATCGACTTCATCGACATGGAGGAGAAGCGCAACAACCGCGCCGTCGAACGGCGGATGAAGGAGGCGCTGAAGAACGACCGCGCCCGCATCCAGGTCGGCCGCATCTCCCATTTCGGCCTGCTCGAGATGTCGCGCCAGCGCATCCGCACCGGCGTCCTCGAATCGACGACGACGCTGTGCCCGCACTGCCAGGGCACCGGTCATGTCCGCGCGCCCTCCTCGGTGGCGCTGCACGTCCTGCGCGCGCTCGAGGAGCAGCTCCTCAAGAGCGCGACCCACAACCTCACCATCCACACCCGGACCGAGGTGGCGCTCTACATCCTCAACCAGAAGCGCGCCAACCTCTCCGAGCTCGAGCAGCGCTTCGGCGTCACCGTCGCGGTGATGGCCGACGAGACGATCAGCAATGGCTCCCACTTCACGCTCGAGCGTGGCGAGCCGGCCGGTCCGCGGCAGCAGGTGCGGGCGCCGGTGCAGCCCGATTCGGTCCAGCCGATCGCCGAGGACGAAGAGGACCTGCTCGATCTCGCGGCGGCTGAAGCCGAAGAGGCCGAGGCTGAGGC
>JAEVZM010000719.1 GCA_023392225.1 Pseudomonadota bacterium | reverse complement strand
TGGTTGGGGGTGCGCACCCCCCACCCACCATCGCTCCCGCGATGGTCCCCCCTCCCCGCTGCGCCGGGCGGTATCGCCCGGCACCGGCGCGGGGCGAAGACAGCGGCGCAGGTGCTGGCAGGCCGGGCATTGCTTCGAGCCGGTGCCGCGTCATCCCTCCTCGCGAGGGGAGGGTCCGGCCGAAGGCCGGGGGTGGGGCGGGCGTGATGCGGCACGGCGTTGGGCCGAGAGGACGCTATCGTCCCGTCGGAGAGGGCGCGTTCCTGACAGACTGGATCCCCGTGTGCGCGGGGATGAGCGGAGTGGGCGGCGCGCACCTTCCATAGGCAGATCGTCGTTCGAGGTGCCCGCGCTCGTGCCCCTCCCACCATCGCGAGAGCGGGGGTAGGGCGCGGGGAAGAGCGGGGGAGGGACGCCCGCTACTCCGCCGCCTGGGCGGTGATGCCGGGGCGGATGGGGAGGCGGACCGCGACGCGCGAGCCCTTGCCCTCTTCCGAGGTGATGGTGACGGCGCCGCCGTGGAGCTCGACGAAGCTCTTGACGATGGCGAGGCCGAGCCCGGCGCCGCCGCGGGCATTGCCGCGGGCGCGGCTGGCGAAGCGGTCGAAGACCGAGTCGATGAAGTCGCTGGGGATGCCGGCGCCGTGGTCGGTGACCACGAACTCGATCATGATGCCGTCGCGCCGGGCGAGCAGCTCGACCACGCCGCTGCTCGGCGAGAACGAGATGGCGTTGACGAGGAGGTTGAACAGCACCTGGCGGACGCGGCGGTCGTCCGCCGTGAAGCTGCCGGTGCCCTCGGGGATCTCGGTGATGATGCGGATGTCGGTGTCGGCGAGCCGGTCCTGCACGCCCTCGATGGCGGCGGCGACGGTGGCCGCGACGTCGACCTCGGCATAGTCGAGCTCCATGATGCCGGCGTCGATGGTGGCGAGGTCGAGGATGACGTTGACGATGGCGCGGAGCGCGATCGAGGAGGAGAGGACGTAGCCGGTGTATTCGCGCTGGCGATCGGTGAGCGGGCCGACGGCGGGATCGGCGAGCAGCTCGGTGAAGCCGATGATGTTGGTGAGCGGCGAGCGGAGCTCGTAGGAGACGTGGTGGATGAAGGCGTTCTTGAGCGCGTCGGCCGCCTCGAGCGCCTCGGCGCGCTCGGTGAGCGCCCGCTCGATCCGCGCCGAATCCGACATGTCGACGAAGGTCGCCATGGTCTGCCCGTCGGGCAGCGGCACGGTGGTGAAGACGAGGACCCGCTCGCCGGGACGCTCGAGCCGGCCCGAGACGGAGGAGCGGCTCTCGGTGAGCCCGGTGACGCAGGCGGTGAAGGTCGCCCACAGGCCGTCGTCGTCACCCGGCCGGCGTACCGAGCGGACCAGCTCGGCGATGTGCGGCTCGGCGGAGAGCATGGCGCGGTCGAGATCGAGCAACGAGGCGAAGGTCGGGTTGTGGAGGCGCAGCCGGCCGTCGGTGCCGAACACCGCCACGCCCTCGGAGAGATGGTCGAGGGTCTCGCCCTGGACGCGGCTGAGGGCGATCACCTTGCTCTCGAGCTCGAGCTGCTCGGTGACGTTCTCGTAGATCCAGGTCATGCCGCCCTGGGGATTGGGGTTGGCGATGACGCGGAGCGTCTGCCCGTCGGGCAGGTGCCAGATGTGCTCCTTCGCCTCGCTGGCGCGGTAGACGGAGAGGAGCTCGGTGCGCCAGGCGCGATAATCGCGCTGCTCGGGGATGCGGCGGAGCGCGCGGAGCCGATCGAGGACGGCATTCTCGTCGGGGCGCGAAGCGAGGAACTCGGCGTCGAGGCCGAACAGGCGACGATAGGCGGCGTTGGACGAGCGCAGCCGCCGGTCCGGCCCGAAGATGGCGACGGCGGTGGCGAGCTGGTCGAGGGTGCGGGCGTGGAAGTCGACCTCGCGGCGGAGCGCCGCCTCGGCCTGCTCGACCGCGGTGACGTCGATCGCCATGCCGACGCTGCCGCTCGCCGAGGCGATGTCGATGATGTCGTAGACGCGCCGGCCGCCGGCGACGACCGCCGGCAGGCGCTTGACGAACACCGGGTCGGAGCGATGGGCGGCCTCGATGATGCCGCGGCCGGCGCTGTCGATCAGCTCGAGCTCCTTGGCCAGGACCTCGCCCTCGTCCTTGCTGCCGACGGCCTCGACATAGGCGGCGTTGGTCCACAGGAGGTGGCGGCGCTCGTCGCGGAGCCAGATCGGCATCGGCGAGGCGGCGAACATGGCGCGCATCGCCTCGACCTCGGCCTCGAGGAGGGCGTGGCGGGCCTCGAGCTCGGCATGGACCAGGGTGTCGCCGGAAAGATCGCGGAAGCGGACCAGCGCCGTCGTGCCGAGCGTCCGCCCCCGTGCCTCGACGAGGCGACCCCGTGCGGTCGCCACGGTCATGGCGAAGCCCTCGCCCGTCCGGCGGAGGAGATCGACGGCGCGGTCGAGCTGGGCGGCCGATTCCGGCTTCAGCCAGGTGCCGAAGGAGAGGAAGGCGGCGCGGTCGGCCGGCACGCCGGAGTCGGAGGAGAGCGCACCGGTGACCAGCGGCGCGGGGCCGCCGGCATCCCAGGCGATGATCCGCTCGCGGTCGTCGTCGAGCAGCGCCGCCATGCGGTCGCGCTCGACCTTGAGCTCGCCGAGGCGGCTGCGGAGGCCCTCGTTCTCGGCGTCGGCCCTGAGGCGCGCCCGGTTGAACAGGATCACCGCCGCAACGCAGAAGCCGAGGATGCCGAGGACGATCACCGCGGTCACCAGCCGCGGCGCACTCAGCCCGGCGACGAGACCGGTGGCGGCTTCGGCAGGGGCGGGAAGAAGGGACAGTGCGGCACAGACACTTGCCGGAATCGCTATCGATTTGGCGTCATGCTTGCGCATGCGTCCTCATGCCCCTCCGCGCCCGAGGCGCGTTCGTTCGTTGCTGGGATCATCGCGAGGCTACCCGACACCGCCCGCGAATCACCCTACTGTAACGGCATGCGGAATCCCGTGTGAAGCACCGGGATTGATAAAATTGTCGCCGGCCCCGGGCGAGCCCCGTTGAGCCGCGCATCCGCCATGGATCCCTGGCAGTTTTTGCGAGGTTCCGGCTACGCGCCGGCGACGGTCACCACCACGCTGCCGTGCTTGCGACGGGTCTCGACGCGGGCATGGGCCTCGACGATGCGCTCGAGCGGGTACTCGCCGTCGATCACGGCCCGGAGGTAGCCGCGCTCGATCAGCTCGGCGACGACGGCGAGGTCTTCCTTGCGGTCGCCCGAGACGCCGATGACCACGCGCGGCCCCTTGCCGTAGGCGGTGGCGAGCGCCTGGGCGATCTCGGTGAGGCTGATGTCGAGGAAGACGTGCCGGCCGCCGGGCCGGAGCACGGAGCGGACGCGGCGGAAGCGGGTCTTGCCGACGGTGTCGAAGATGACGTCCCAGCTGGCGTCGAACTGGCGGAAATCCTCGCGGGTGTGGTCGTAGACCCGCTCGGCGCCGAGGCTGCGGACGAGGTCGATGCTGGCGGTGCCGCAGACGCCGTCGACGGTGGCGCCGAGGACGCGGGCGATCTGCACGGCCG
>JAEVZM010000266.1 GCA_023392225.1 Pseudomonadota bacterium | reverse complement strand
ATGCCGAGCTGCTCGCGCTCGCCGGCGCCGCCGAGGCCGCGCTCGGGCCGATGCCGGCGCCGCCCGCCAACTGACTTCCGTGGGGATGGCCGGAGGAGGAACCTCGCCTCCGGCAAAAACAGGAGTGGGACAATGAGACGGTCAGTGCTTGGACTTTTCGCGGCGGCCCTGCTCGGCGCCACCGCCATGACTGGAACCGCCTTCGCGGCGGCCGACACGCTTCGCGTCGGCTTCGTCGACGGACCGCAGGGCATGGACCCTGCCCTCGCCGTCGTCGGTGCCTCGCATCAGGCGATCGACCTGATCTACTCGGGCCTGACCAAGCTCGATGCCGATGCCAACCCGATTCCCGACCTCGCGGAATCATGGACGATCAGCGATGACGGCCTGACGCTGACCTTCAAGCTCCGCCCCGGCGTCAAGTTCCATGACGGCAGCGATCTCACCGCCGACGACGTCGTCTACACTTTCGAGCGGCTTACCAATCCGGACACCGGCTATTCCTATGCCACTCAGGTCGAGAGCATCGACACGGTGACCGCGCTCGACCCGCTCACCGTCGAGTTCAAGCTCTCCAAGCCGACCGGGCCGTTCCTGACCTTCCTCGCCTTCCCCGGCAACTACATCGTGCCGAAGCACATCGCCGAGGCGGGCTCGTCGCTGACCAATACGCCGATCGGCACCGGTCCCTACAAGTTCGTCTCCTACAGCCCCAACCAGGAGCTGATCCTCGAGGCGAACCCGGACTACTATGTCGAGGGCCTGCCCAAGACCAAGACCCTCGACATCGTGTTCATCGCCAACGACACCGAGCGCGCCAATGCGCTCCTCGGCGGCACCATCGACTTCGCCACCCGCGTCGGCGCCAAGGACTATGACGAGATCGTCGCCACCGAGGGCTTCGAGGGCAGCGAGCAGGTCGGCGGCCGCTGGTACTGGATCATGACCCAGGACACCGTCGAGCCGATCTCCAACCCGCTGGTGCGCAAGGCCATCTCCTACGCCATCGACCGGCAGGCCATGGTCGACGTGCTCTTCTTCGGCCATGCCGAGCCGATCCTCGGCGGCCCGATCCCGCCGTGGAGCTGGGCCTACGACGCGAGCACCGACCAGATCCCGGTCAACGGCGACGTCGAGAAGGCCAAGGCGCTGCTCGCCGAGGCCGGCTATCCCGACGGGATCAAGATCGACATGATCCTCGGCTCGACCTGGCAGAACCTCTCCGACCAGGGTCCGCTGATCAAGGACATGCTCGCCCGCGCCGGCATCGACGTCACGCTCTCGACGATGGAGAACCCACGCTACCTCGAGGTCGTCTGGTCGGGTGGCAACTACCAGATCTCCAACATGTTCTGGCTGTCGCCGCTCGCCGACCCGGACGACTTCATGTACCTCAACTACCGCTGCGGCAGCGGCATGAACGCGCAGAAGTACTGCAACGAGGAGCTCGACGCCGTGCTCCAGGAGGCGCGCTACACGCTCGACCAGGACGCCCGGAAGGCGCTCTACACCAAGGCGATCGAGATGACCCTCGAGGACATGCCGCTGGTGCCCACGGTCACCGCGACCATGCTCGACGCCTACAGTGACAAGGTCGATGGCTGGACGCCGATCCGCACCGGCATGTACCGCGGCCTCACCGAAGTGACGGTCGAGGAATAGGGCGAGCGCGGGCGACGACAGCAGCGAGATCACGGCCTTGCTCCGGTACATCCTCAAGCGGACCCTCGGCGTCGTGCTCTCGCTGCTCGTCGCCTCGCTGCTCCTGTTCCTCGCGCTCAGCGTGATTCCGGGCGAGGCGAGCACCGCCGCGCTCGGCATCAATCCGACACCTGAGGCCGTGGCGGCGTTCAACGCCCGCTACGGCCTCGACCAGCCGATCTACGTCCAATACCTCTCGTGGCTCGGCGGAGTCTTTCAGGGCGATCTCGGTCGCTCCTACCAGTCCGAGGTCGACATCGCCTCGGAGGTCGCCCGGCGGATTCCGATCACCCTCGAGTTGACCTTCTTCGCGGTGATCGTGGCGCTCCTCTTCGCCATCCCGCTCGCCTTCATCGCCAGCGTGCGCCGCGGCGGGGTCGCCGACGTGGCCGCCACCTCGCTCTCCCTGGTCGGCCTGTCGCTGCCGGCCTTCGCCACCGCCACGGCGATGGTGCTGGTGTTCTCCGTCAAGCTCCGCTGGCTGCCGCCCGGCGGCTACGTGGCGCCGTGGGAGGACCTCGGGCGCAACCTCAGCCTGATGATCCTGCCTGCCATCTCCCTCGGCCTGGTGTCGGGCGCCCTCCTGATGCGCATCTTCCGCAACGGCCTCACCGAGGCGCTTGGCCGCGACTACGTGATGGCGAGCCGCAGCCGCGGCGCCTCGCGCGGCCAGGTGCTGCGCCGCCACGCTGCCCGGGTGGCGCTGGTCCCGTTCATCACCGTCGGGGCGATGGAGGTCGGTGCGATCTTCGGCGGCGCCGTCGTGGTCGAGCAGATCTTCCAGATCCCCGGGCTCGGCAGCCTCGTGCTCAACGCCATCGAGGCCCGCGACTACCGCGTGCTGCAGGCCGCCGCGCTGGTGATCGCAGCCTTCGTGATGGTCGCCAACCTCGTGGTCGATCTCGTCGCGGCCGCGATCGACCCCCGTCTCAGGCTGGAGAGCACGCGATGAGCGACGAGGCCATGGTCGACCCGACCGCGCTGGCGGAGCCGGACGCGCAGCCGCTCGGCATGGGCTGGAACCTGCCGCTGGCGATCGGCGCGATCGGCACCGCGATCTTCCTCGTCGCCTCGATCGGGGCACCGCTCCTTGCGCCCTACGACCCGCTTGCCACCGACACCATGCATCGCCTCCAGGGCGTCTCCGCGGCGCATCTCCTCGGCACCGACGAGCTCGGCCGCGACACGCTTTCCCGCATCCTGTTCGGCGGGCGCCTGTCGATCCTGGTATCCCTCATCGCGGTCGGCATCGGCGTCATCGGCGGCGGCCTCATCGGCATGATCGCCGGCTTCAAGCCGGGCCGGGTCGATGCGGTCCTGATGCGATCGATGGACCTCCTGTTCTCGTTCCCAGCGATCCTGCTCGCCGTGGTCATCGTCGCTGCGCTTGGCACCTCGATGACCAATGCGATGATCGCCATCGGCATCATCTTCATCCCCGGCTTCGCGCGGTACGCCCGCTCGCTGACCCGCTCGGTCGTGCTCGAGCCCTATGTCGCCTATGCCCGCGCCACCGGCGTGCCGTTCATGCGGATCCTGCTCCGCGACGTCCTGCCCAACGTAGCGCCGGGCCTCCTCGTCCAGGCGGCGGTCGCGGTCGGCTACGCGGTGACCCTCGAGGCGACGCTCAGCTTCCTCGGCCTCGGCGCCCAGCCG
>JAEVZM010000257.1 GCA_023392225.1 Pseudomonadota bacterium | reverse complement strand
CGGCTGGGCGGAGGCGACCGACCTCGACGTCATCGACCTCGCGCGGAAGTTCGAGGACGCCGGCGTGGCGGCGATCATCTACACCGACATCGACCGCGACGGTATTCTCACCGGCCTCAACTTCGAGGCGACGCTCCGGCTCGCCGAGGCCGTGTCGATCCCGGTGATCGCCTCGGGCGGCCTCGCCGGGCTCAAAGACATCGAGACGCTGACCGCGCCGCGCTACCGGCGCCTCGCCGGGGCGATCACCGGCCGCGCCCTCTATGACGGACGGCTCGACCCGGCGGCGGCGCTGGCTCTCGTCAAGGCGGCACGGGAGGCGGCGTGATGCTGAAGGTCCGCATCGTTCCCTGCCTCGACGTCAAGGACGGGCGCGTGGTCAAGGGCATCCGCTTCCTCGACCTCGCCGACGCCGGCGACCCGGTCGAATCCGCCCGCGCCTATGACGCCGCCGGCGCCGACGAGCTCTGCTTCCTCGACATCACGGCGAGCCACGAGAACCGCGGCACCATCCTCGACGTCGTCGCCCGCACCGCCGAGGTCTGCTTCATGCCGGTGACGGTCGGCGGCGGGGTCCGCACCGTCGACGACGTGCGCAACCTCATGCTCGCCGGGGCCGACAAGGTCTCGATCAACACCGCCGCGGTGAACGACCGCCGCATCGTCGCCGATGCCGCGGAGAAGTTCGGCGCCCAGGCGATCGTGGTGGCGATCGACGCCAAGAAGGTGAGCCGCGAGGGCGAGGACGGCCGCTGGGAGATCTTCACCCATGGCGGCCGGAAGCCGACCGGCATCGATGCGATCGAATATGCCGTCGAGGTCGCCAGGCTCGGCGCCGGCGAGATCCTCCTCACCTCGATGGATCGCGACGGCACCGGTGACGGCTTCGACCTCGGCCTCACCCGCGCCATCGCCGATGCGGTGCCGGTGCCGGTGATCGCCTCGGGCGGCGTCGGCCGGCTCGACCATCTGGTCGAGGGCGTCAACCAGGGCCGCGCCTCGGCCGTGCTCGCTGCCTCGATCTTCCATTTCGGCACCTTCACCATCCGCCAGGCCAAGGAACACATGGCCGCCTTCGGCATTCCGGTGCGTCTCGATGGCTGAGCAGACCCGCTTCACCCTCGCCGATCTCGCCGCGATCATCGCCGATCGCGCCCGTACCGGCGATCCGGGCTCCTACACGGCGAAGCTCCTTGCCGCGGGGCCGGGCAAGTGCGCCAAGAAGTTCGGCGAGGAGGCCTTCGAGGCGGCGCTCGCCGCGGTCGCCGAGGACGACAAGGCGTTGACCGCGGAGACCGCGGACGTGCTCTACCACCTCCTCGTCATGCTGCAATCGCGCGGCGTCGCGCTCGAGGCGGTGATGGCCGAGCTCGAGCGCCGCACGGCGCAGGGCGGCCTCGCCGAGAAGGCCTCGCGCAAGAGCGGGGAGGGGCGCTGATGCTCGATCAGGCCGCCGCGGGCGTCGCCTCGCCCTACATGACCTTCAGCCGCGCGGAGTGGGCGGCGCTCCGCGCCGACGAGCCGCTGACCCAGACGCTCGACGACCTCAACCGTCTCAAGAGCCTCAACGATCCCATCTCGCTCGAGGAGGTGGTGCACATCTATCTGCCGATCACGCGCCTCCTCAGCCTCTACGTGGCGGCGACCCAGCAGCTCTATGCTGCCACCCACACCTTCCTCGGCACGCGCGATGGCGCGACGCCGTTCATCATCGGCATCGCCGGCTCGGTGGCGGTCGGCAAGTCGACCACGGCGCGGCTGCTTCGCGCGCTGCTCGCCCGCTGGCCCAACACGCCGCGGGTGGAGCTGATCACCACCGACGGCTTCCTCCTGCCCAACGCGGTCCTGAAGGAGGAAGGCCTGATGGAGCGGAAGGGCTTCCCCGAGAGCTACGACCTGCCGGCGCTGCTCGCCTTCCTCGCCGACATCAAGGCCGGCAAGCGCGAGGTCGAGGCACCGATCTATTCGCACCTCTCCTACGACATCGTGCCCGGCGAGACCGTCAAGGTCGCCCGTCCCGACATCCTGATCGTCGAGGGGCTCAACGTGCTCCAGACGTCGCGGCTGCCGAAGGATGGCCGGGCGGTGCCGTTCGTCTCGGACTTCTTCGACTTCTCGATCTATATCGACGCCGACGAGCCGGTGCTGCGCCAGTGGTACCTCGAGCGCTTCCTGCGGCTGCGCGAGACCGCGTTCCGCGATCCGCAGTCCTATTTCCACCGCTATGCCTCGATCACCACCGAGGAGGCGCTCACCTTCGCCGAGGGCCTGTGGTCGCGGATCAACCTCGTCAACCTGCACGAGAACATCCTGCCGACCCGGCCGCGGGCCCAGCTGATCCTGCGCAAGGGCCAGGACCACAAGATAGAGCAGGTCTCGCTCCGGCGGATCTAGGGCCGTGCGGACCGGTACCGATGGCGGCGCGCGGCGGGTGGTCCGCGCCGGTGGGGGAGGGGGCGGTCGGTGCGTATCCAGTGGAACCGGCGGCAGGTGGCCGCGGCCGCGGCCCTGTCGGTGCTGGTGGCGCTCTCGGTGGCCTATGTCTACGGCAACGGCCTGAACGGTCCGCCGATCCGCTCCGACGGGTTCGGCTACCACGCCTTTCTCCCGTCGCTGATCATTCATCGCGATGTAACCTTCACCGCTTTCGTCCAGTCGCTGGCCGAGGGCTATCCGGCCGGTGCCGGGCTCAGGTGGCGGGAAGACCTCGGGGTGTTCCTGAACAAGTACCCGGTGGGCACGGCGCTCCTTGAGGCGCCGTTTTTTATCGTCGCGGACAATTTCGTCCTCCTCACCGGCGGCGACCGGAGCGGCCTTTCCACACCCTACCAGATCGCCAACATCGTCTCCGGCGCGACCTGGTTCGTCCTTGGCACGCTCCTGGTGTGGCGGGCGCTGTCGCGCTTCTTCGAGGGCACGATCGTCGCCTGGACGCTGGTGGTCGTCGTATTCGGCACCAACGTCTTCCACTACGCCAGCTACGACGCCTCGTTCTCCCACATCTACTCCTACTTCCTCGTCGCAGCTTACCTGCTGGCGCTGCTTCGCTATCGCGCCGGCGCCGAGGGCAGGGGCGCCCCGTTCCTGATCGGCATCCTGCTGGGGCTGATCGTCATCACGCGGGTTCCAAACGGCATCGTCGGCGTGATGGCCGCCGCCGCCTGGCTCGACGCCCGGCGCGGCGATGCGCTGGCCGGGCGCGGGCTTCGCGACCTCGCTTGGTTCGCGGCCGGGCTCGGCCTGGCCCTCCTGCCGCTCGCGCTCTACTGGTACGCGGCCACGGGCAGCCTCATCGTCTACACCTACGGCGAAGAGGGCTTCGCCTGGCAGGATCCGGCGCTGGCCGCGTTCCTGTTCAGCGTGTCCAAGGGGCTCCTGTTCTGGGCACCACTGCTGGTGCTCGCCGTGCCCGGCTTCTTTCTCATTCCCGCCGGTCTTCGTCCCTGGTTCAGCGTCTCGGCGCCGATCGCCGTCGCTCTCCAGGTCTATCTCTGCGCCAGCTGGCAGCCGTGGGACTTCGGTGGCAGCTACGGCAGCCGGCCGTTCGTCGAGTTCATGCCGATCCTCGCGATCCCGATCGCCGCGACGCTGGCGCGACTCCGCGCCCACTGGCTCGGATGGAGCGCGACGCGCATCGTCGTGGCGCTGCTCATCCTCCTCAACCTGTTCCTCATGCATTCGTACTGGCGCGGCTTCGTGCCGTTCCGCGAGACCACCTTCGCCACTCTCGCCGAGCTGCCGGGCAAGTACGCCGTCCTGCTCGGGTTCGAGGATCCCGGGAGCGACCGGTAGGCGCGGCCGAGGGACCGCTCCGGCGGGCGCGGCGAGGACCGGCGGCGGGCTGGTGACAGCCAGCGCAAGTTTCGCCGCAGCCTTGATTTTTCCGTCCTCACACCTGATATCAAAGCGGATTTCCAGACTGAGCACATTTGAGAGGGACTCTGGCCGAAGAGCATGGAACCGAGCCCGAGGCGATCGGCGCCCCGAGCGAGAACCTTGCCGCCGGTGTCGATGAGACCGAGGCCCTTCGGGTCGAAGTCGGTGACCTCAAGGACCGGCTGACCCGCTCGCTTGCCGAGATGGAGAACCTCCGCAAGCGCACCACCCGCGAGATCGCCGATTCGCGGCAATACGCGGTGACCTCCTTCGCCCGCGACATGCTGACGGTTGCCGACAACCTCAAGCGGGCGCTCGCCGCGGTGCCCGAGGAGCTTCGCTCGGCCGACAACAAGGCCGCCGTGGCATTCATCGAGGGCGTCGAGGTGACCGAGCGCGGGCTCGAGCAGACGCTCGCCAAGTTCGGCGTCAAGCCGCTCGACCCCAAGGGCGAGAAGTTCAATCCCGACTTCCACCAGGCCGTGTTCGAGGTCGAGACCAGCGACGTGCCGCCAGGCTCGGTGGCGCAGGTCATGCAGGCCGGCTACGTCATCGGCGACCGCGTGCTGCGCCCGGCCATGGTCGGCGTCGCCAAGGCGCCGGCGAACGCGAGCGCAGCCGCGCCGTCGCCCGCCAACGACGCCAACTGAGTTAAAGCGGCGAGGGGGAACGGGATGGGTCGCCTGCTCCTCGCCCTCCTCGTCGCCATTTCGCTCTTCTGGGCGCCGGTCGTTGGGGTGGCGGCCACGCATGATGGGCCTGGCGGCTGTGGCATGATCGATGCCGCGGCCACGCCATCGGCGCGGGCCGATGTCCCGGCGCACCATCATCGGGGCGAGGCGCCGTCCAAATCGGGCAGCGCCGTCGTTCCGTGCTGCCTCGCCTTCTCGCCGGGCTTTCTCTCCAACCCGCTGCCCGCCGTGATGCCGGACGATGCCGGTCTCGCCGCGCCGGGCTTTGTCGACGACGTCGCGTGGGGCCGCGTCGTCGAGCCCGCCGAGCGGCCGCCGCGCCTCCCGTTCCTTCCGTCAGTCTGAATTCAACGCGTGTGCCGGCTCGCCGGCGTCGTTTCAGCTTTCACGAAAGGAACACCATCGTGACCACACGTTTCATCGGCCTCGCGCTCGCGGGCCTCATCTTCGCCGTGCCCGTCCTCGCCGAGGAGGCCGGCATGGCCGGCGATCACACGGGCCACGCCATGACCCAGCCCGGCGCGGGCGACAGCCCATCCACCGCGGCCTATATCGCGGCCAACGACATCATGCACCGCGACATGGCCATCACCTTCACCGGCGATGCCGACATCGACTTCGTGCGCGGCATGATCGCCCATCACCAGGGCGCGATCGACATGGCGAAGGTCGAGCTCGCCTACGGCGACGATCCCGCGATCCGCAAGCTGGCGGAGGCGATCATCGCGGCGCAGGAACAGGAGATCGCGTTCATGCGGGACTGGCTCGCCGAGCACGACACGAACTGACGAAAAGGCCGCGGGCCGCGGTGGCGGGGGCGGGGGGGGCCCGAGG
>JAEVZM010000203.1 GCA_023392225.1 Pseudomonadota bacterium | reverse complement strand
GGGCTGCCGACGGCGATCTGGTCCGGCGGGATGAAGCTGAACACGAAGGCCGTCAGCGCCGCCAGGAACCCGACGCCCCCGACGATCCACACGCCCACCATGCCACCCGGGAGCTTGTAGGGCCGCGGGCGGTCCGGCTGGCTGTAGCGCAGGTGGATCACCGCCGCGAACATGCAGAGATAGCCGGACAGGTAGAGGATGTTGGCGAGCTGGTTGAGGATCTGGTAGGCGGCCTGCACCGAGGGCAGGACCACGAACAGGATCGACAGCAGCGTCACCAGGATCGCCTGGAGGAGCAGGATGAAGGTCGCCGCGCCATGGGCGTTGGTCTTCTGCCAGGCCTTGGGCAGGTAGCCCGCCTTCGCCACGGCGAGGACGCCCGTCGAGGGACCGACGACCCAGGTGGTCACGCAGGCCAGCACGCCGATCGCCAGCATGATCGCGACCAGCGACGAGGCCCACGGGATGCCCACCCAGACGAAGAGGTCGTGATAGGCGGTGAGGATCGCCTGGGTCAGGTTGATCTGCTGCTGCGGCACGACGAAGGCGATGGCGAGCGTCGCCAGCACCAGGATCAGCACCGTGCCCGCCGCCGCGATCATGATCGCGATCGGGTAGTTCCGGGTCGGATTGCTGACCTCCTTCACGTGGACCGCGTTCATCTCCATGCCGGCGTACATGAGGAAGATGCTCGCCGCGAGGACGACGTTCCCGAAGTTCGAGAAGTCGGGAACGATGTCGCCCCAGATCATCGCCACTTCCGAGGTCTGCCCGGAGATCACGTAGGCGAAGCCGAGGACCACGAGGATGCCCGCCGGGATGAAGACGCCGATGACGCCGCCATACTTGGCGACGGCGGCGAACGCCCCGGCGCCGCGGAGTCCGATGAAGGTCGCTACCCAGTAGACCGCGAGGACGAGGGCCAGAACGAAGAACTTGTTTCCCGCAAGGGTCGATGCGGTCTGCTCGTTCGGGTCGATATAGGCGATCGACACCGCGCCGAAGGTCAGTGCCGTCGGCAGGAACACGCAGACTTCGACGAACAGGACCATCATGATCGTGAAGGCGAGGCGACCGCCGAAGGCCTCGCCCACCCAGCGGAACATGCCGCCCTTCTCGGGCCACCCCGTCGCAAGCTCGGCCGCGATCAGCGATACCGGAACGAGGAACAGCACCGCGGCCAGCAGGTAGTAGAAGATGGAGCTGAGACCGTACTCGGCCTCGGACGGCAGCCCGTTCAGCGACACCACGGCGGTGACGTTGAGGAGCGCAAGACCGAAGATCGTGATCTTGCCGGCGGTGGAGCCCTTCCCCGCCTGGGGGGCTGCGGCTGCCTGTGGAGAAGCATCTGTGGTGGTCACGTCGGCCTCCAGAAAATCGGCAAGCACCAGCCGTTGCGCGCAGCGACGATCGCTGGCGCCCGCCGGGCCGGAGCCTTGGGTTTCGATGACTTGACGGGCCACCCTTCCCGGCGAGGGAAAGGGCGGCCCGGAGCGGCTAGTTGTGGTTGAAGCCTGAGGCTTCCTGTTCGGTCAGGGGTGCGGTGACCGGGTGCTTCTCGAAGAAGGCGATGGCGCGCTGCATGTCGGCGAGGAGAAGGCTGGCGAGGTCGCGGCTGACGCCGTGGCGGACCAGGATGCGCTGGATCACCATGTCCGTCCGATTCGCCGGCAACGAGTAGGCCGGCACCTGCCAGCCCCGCGAGCGCAGCCGGTCGGCGAGATCATAGAGCGTGTAGCCGCCGATCCCCTGCCCGTCCTTCAGCTTCCAGCACAGCGCCGGGATGCCGGCCTTGCGGTCGCCGTCGAACAGGATCTCGAACGGCCCCATCGCCGCGATCTCCTTCGACAGGTACTCCGCCGTGTCGTAGCAGGCGCCGTGGATCTTGGCGTAGCCCTCCCGGCCGAGGCGGAGGAAGTTGTAGTACTGCGCGATCACCTGCCCGCCCGGCCGCGAGAAGTTCAGCGCGAAGGTCGGCATGTTGCCGCCGAGATAGTTGACGTTGAACACCAGCTCCTCGGGGAGGTCCGCGGCCGTCCGCCAGATCACCCAGCCGACGCCGAGCGGCGCAAGGCCGAACTTGTGGCCCGAGGTGTTTACCGACTTCACCCGCGGCAGCCGGAAGTCCCATTCGAGGTCCGGCGCGCAGAACGGCGCCAGGAACCCGCCGCTCGCCCCGTCGACATGGATCGGGATGTCGAGCCCGGTCTCCTTCTGCAGCTGGTCGAGCGCCTCGCTCACCGCCTTCACCGGCTCGAACTGGCAGGTGAAGGTCACGCCCAGCGTCGGCACCACGCCGATGGTGTTCTCGTCGACCCGCTTCAGCACCTCTTCCGGGCTCATGATCAGCCGGTCGCCCTCGAGCGGGATCTCGCGCAGCTCGACGTCGAAATAGCGGGCGAACTTGTGCCAGCAGATCTGCACCGGGCCGCAGATCAGGTTCGGCTTGTCGGCCGGCTTGCCCGCCGCCTGCATCTTCTTCCGCCACTGCCACTTGAGCGCCAGCCCGCCGAGCATCGCCGCCTCCGACGAGCCGACCGTCGAGCAGCCGAGCGTCGTGCGCGGCTCCGGCGAGTTCCACAGCTCGGCCAGCATGTGGACGCAGCGGTCCTCGATGTCGGCGGTCTGCGGGTACTCGTCCTTGTCGATCATGTTCTTGTCGATCGACAGCGCCATCAGCTGGTCGATCTCGTCGTCGACCCAGGTCTGGCAGAACGTGGCGAGGTTCTGCCGCGCATTGCCGTCCAGCATCAGCTCGTCCCGCACCACCGCGAAGGCATGCTTCGGGTCATGCTCGGTCGGCGGGAACGTGTAGCGCGGCATGATCAGCGACAGGTCCGACGACGAGTAGATGTCGTCGAGAACCTCGCTGCGGAGGGCGTTGTCAGGAACGTTCGAGGTCACGGCGAATGTCTCCTCAGCTGCAGCCAACAACAGTATCGCGCATGGGCCATCGGTCCAGGCCTCGCGGTGAAATAGCGGCGGTTTTCCGCCATTGAGCGACCCGATGATGCGCTGTGTTGATATACGGCCAGCGCCTCTCTCTCCATATCCCGTTTGGGATCAGTTCAGCGCCGGAGCAGCCGCGTCGCGACCTGCCCCGAGGTCATGTCGCCGAGCATGAAGGCAAGGTTGGCGGCGGCGACCAGCGCGGCGGCGTGGGCATCGGCCTGGGCCTGGCGCGCGTCGAGGAGGCCGCTGTCCGCCGCCGTCGCCTCGGTGACGTTACCGACGCCGGCCTTGTAGGAATCGAATGCCGCATCGTAGGGGACCGAGGCGGCGGAGACGAGCGCGGTCGCGGCCTGGTAGGAGGCGAGCGCCGAGCGGAGCGTCTCGGCGCTCACCACGATCTCGCGCGCCGCGTCGTCCTTGGTCTTCTCGAAGGTCTCGCGGCTTGCGGCGGCGACCGATTCCGCGTTCCGGAGCTGGGCGACCCGGAGGCCGCCGGTGAAGATCGGCACCGAGACCCCCATCAGCACGCCGCTGGTCGAGGCGGACTGGCCGATCGTCGGCAAC
>JAEVZM010000200.1 GCA_023392225.1 Pseudomonadota bacterium | reverse complement strand
CTCCGCCGTCGGCACCGGCGCAACCGAGGGCGAGGCCGCGGCGACCGCCGCCAAGGGCAACACGGGCGGCACCAAGGGGAAGGCGGGAAGCACTTCGCCCACGGCGCCGAAGGCCCGACAGAAGCCGACCACGGCCGAGGGCGCGGCCAAGGTGGAGCGGAAGGCCCGCACCAACACCAAGCAGGCGAAGCTGATCTCCATGCTCGAGGCGAAGGACGGCGCGACCGTCGAGGAGATCGCATCCGGCTTCGGCTGGCAGGCGCACACCGTTCGCGGTGCCATCTACGGGGCGCTGAAAAAGAAGCTCGGCCTCGAGGTCACCTCGGAGAAGGTCGAGGGACGGGGCCGCGTCTACCGCATCGGCAGTTGACCCACCCACATCCCGATGCTCGCCGCCGTCCTCCGAAGGGCGGCGGCTTCTCGTTGGAGGCCCCCGATCCTGATCCGCTCGAACAGCCGGCGCAGCACGTAGCTCCGCGCCATCGAGACCACGGTGAACACGAAGCCAATTGCGAGATTCACCGGTAGCGATACGCGGATGCCGAACGCCGGAAACGCCAGAAGCTGGACAAGGATCGCGAGCCCATAGCCGACGACGACATTCGTCGCGGCCTCGGCCAGCGCCATCCGACGCGACTGCATCGCGAGATCTGGTTGTGAGAGCTGCGTTTCGTGGGGCATGGGTCATGACGATGTCCGTCGCCGCATCGGCTATGCCGATGAACATGCCGAATGCGGTTCTTCCCGTCGCCCCAGGCGATGTCTCACACCGGAAGTTCAGGCAGCGCGGCTCATACCGAGCAGCGACCGGAGTGACGGCTTTCGCTCGTCATCTCGATGGCCATTGAGGTGCCAGACGATGAGTGCGAGCCCGTAGCGATACCTGCGGTCGGCGGTGGGGCGGCTGATCCCGAATCGCCAGCAGATCGACTTCCACGGCGCGCCAGACAGTCGAGCCCGGATAATTGCTGCGTCGTCCGGCTCGAGCCAGCGCAGCCAGGCCAGCGCCTCGGCAGCATGGGCGACGAGGCCCTCGCGGCCAGCGGCAGACCCTATGCCCCCTATGATGCCCATGGTTTCGGAGGACCGCCCTCCCACCATCTCGGCTACGACGCGGGCGGCGGTCAGGGCTGCCTGAAGCGCGACCGCCTTCCGCAGTCGGGCCTCCACATAGTCGGGCGTGGCCGGCTTGGGCTCGACCGCGCCGTCAGTGCACATCGTATCGCCTCGCGGAATCATCATTGCCGACGGCAGCGACGTCGGAATCACGACGATGCCGTCGGGCAGGACCAGTTATCGGGGGGCAAGTTGCGAAGGGCGATAACCCCGATAACCCGATAACCGACCCTGTCACGCTTCATCATCCCCATCCCGGTTATCGCGGTTATCGAAGTTATCGGGGGACGAAGAGTCTTCATGATCACCGGCGTGGTCCGGGTGTGCATATCGCCCGTGTCCGCCGGTTTTCACCACTTCGCCAGCCTTGGCCATCTTGAAGATGAGCTGCCTGACGTTGTTGCGCTTGAGGCCGAGAAGGTCCGCGATCTCGGCAGGTCTCATGGGTTCGCGGTTATCGGCGAGCGTGGTCAGGATAACCGAGCGCTCGTGGGTGCGGCTAACCTCCGAGGCGTGGCCGAGGGCACGCCAGCGGCACGACTGGCGATCGAACTCCACCGCGGTCTCGATCTCTTCGATGTCGCGTCCGCGGCCGTAGAGGGTGCAGCCGTTCTGATCCCGGTCGAGGATGATGGTGGTGTCGGCCGCGCCGGACAGGCCGAGGGTCCCGCTGACCTTCTCGAAGGGATCAGTCTCGGCGCCGCTCTTCCGGGTGTGGTGGACAACGACGATGGCGACGCCGGTGTCCATCGCCAGCACCTGCAACTCCTTGATGGCGAGATAGTCCGCCTCGTAGAGCGTCTGGTCGCGCCCCTTTGCGATCGTCTTGAACATCGCCAGCACGTCCACGACCACAAGGCGCGCACCGGGATGCTGGTCGATCCAGTCCCGGATAGCAGCCGTGCCGCCTTCGCTAGCGCGCGGCCACTCGGTGGCGAGGTGCAGCCGCTCGGGCACGGGTGTCTGATTGGCCAGCGACTCCATCTCCCAGAGCTTCCGGATGCGGGATTGTAACCGGCGACGGTTGTCCTCCAGCGCGAGATAGAGCACGTCGCCAGGTTCGCAGCTGATCCCGCCGAGGCATGCGCCGCCGGCAGCCACGGCCAGGGCAATGTCCATGCTGAGCCAAGACTTGCCAATCTTGGGCTTGCCGGCCAGGAGCGTGAGGCCCTCCGCAATGTACCCGGGCACGACGTACTTGATCGGCGCGAACTGCAAGGAACAGAGGTCTCGCGCGGTAATCCAGTTCGGCGGTCTGCTGTGAGCAAGGTCCGTCGCGCCAGACTGCATCGGGTGCTCCGTTCGCGGTGCCTCGTACATCGCCTGCAGTTCCTCGGCCGTTGGGGGGAAGGCACTCATGGCCGGCCCCCGGCAAGGTCTTCGCCGGCCCAGGCGAGGAGAAGGTCTCGCTCGGACTCCTCCGCAGTCTTGAGGATCGCCAACTGGTGAGGCGGCATGTGGCGTTCGAGGGCTTCGCGAACGATGGCGCGAAGCTGCCGGGCGTCGATCGCGTCGAGCTCGACCGAGATGTCGCCGAAGTTCCTGGACCGGCTGTCGGTCGTCTTGGTCGGTCGGGTCGGCAGTCTCCACTCGGCGATCAGGTGAGGCAGGACGGCAACCCGGGTAAAGT
>JAEVZM010000121.1 GCA_023392225.1 Pseudomonadota bacterium | reverse complement strand
CCGATGCGCTGCTCTGGGCGCTCGCCGCCGGAATCGTGGCGCTCCTGGTCGCCGGCGGCCTTCTCGTCCTCCGTTATCGCGGCGAGCTCCGCCGCCTGATCCTCCACAGCATGGGAGCCTGACGCATGGAACGCATCACCCGGACCTGGCAGAACGCGAAGGGCTGGCGGACACTGCTCGTCTCGCTGGCGATCGCGATCGTCGGCGTTCTCCAGTCGACCGACTGGCGCTCGCTGATCCCCGAGGAGCGTGTCGGACCGGTGATGATGGCGATCGGCGTCGTCATGGCCGTGCTCCGCCTCGCGACCAACGGCCCGGTCGGCCGGAAGTAGCGTCGACGCATCGACAGGCGCGGGCCGGGCGGCCATATTCAGCGCGCATTCATGTACTGAGGCCTATCCAGGACGCCATGTTCAGGACCCTTGCCCTTGCGGCGATCGCCGCTCTCCCGCTCTCTGGTGCCGCGCTCGTCGCGGCGCCGGCCCATGCGGCGGGCTGCCTCTCGGCCAAGGAGACGCGCTCGGCGGTGCAGGACGGGCAGGCGGTGTCGCTGTCGAAGATGGTCAAGCGCATCCAGAAGGCGACCGGCGGCGAGATCCTGCCGACGCCGGAACTCTGCAAGGACGGCGGACGGCTGGTCTATCGGGTCAAGGTGCTGCGGCCTGACGGCTCGGTAGAGACGTTGTCGGTCGACGCAGCGAGCGGCAGCATCGCCGGCTACTGAACAGGGAAAGAGGGGAAAAGCGCATGCGGGTGCTCGTCGTCGAGGACGACGCTGATCTCAATCGGCAGCTCGTCACGGCCTTCAAGGAAGCCGGCTACGCGGTCGACACCGCGGAGGACGGCGAGGAGGGCCATTTCCTCGGCGATACCGAGCCCTATGACGCGGTGGTGCTGGACATCGGCCTGCCGCAGATGGACGGCATCTCGGTGCTCGAGAAATGGCGCCGGGACGGCCGCAAGATGCCGGTGCTGATCCTCACGGCGCGCGATCGCTGGAGCGACAAGGTGCAGGGCATCGATGCCGGCGCCGACGACTATGTCGCCAAGCCCTTCCACATCGAGGAGGTGCTCGCCCGGGTCCGCGCGCTGGTTCGGCGCGCCGCCGGTCATGCCTCGAACGAGATCGAGATCGGCCCGGTGCGCCTCGACAGCCGGGCCGGGCGCGTGACGGTCGACGGCAACCCGGTCAAGCTGACCTCGCACGAGTACAAGGTGCTCGAATACCTGATGCACCACCGTGACCGCGTGGTGTCGCGGACCGAGCTGATCGAACACCTCTATGACCAGGACTTCGATCGCGATTCCAACACCATCGAGGTGTTCGTCGGGCGGCTCCGCAAGAAGGTGTCGGCCGACCTGGTCGAGACGGTCCGCGGCCTCGGATACCGGATCGTGGCGCCGCAAAGATGCGGCGCGACTCGCTCGCCTTCCGCCTCATCTCCGCCTCGGCGCTATGGAGCGTCGTGGCCCTCGTCGCCGCCGGCTTCATCCTCACCTCGCTCTATACGCGGACCGTCGAGGAAGCCTTCGACGAGCGGCTCAGCGTCTATCTCCGGACGCTGGTCGGTGCGCTGGCGCAGCAATCTCCCCCCGCATCCACAGATCCCGGCAACCTCGGCGAGCCGCGCTTCGAGCTCACCTATTCCGGCTGGTACTGGCAGGTCCGCGAGCCGAACGACGGCGCCGTGGTGATCAGCTCCGGCTCGCTCTTCGCCGACACCCTCGACATCGCGCGCGCCACCGAGACCCGCGAGCGCGACGGCATGACCTCAGGGGCGCTCAACGGGCCGGACGACCAGTCGCTGCGCGTTCTCGCCCGCACCGTCGATTTCGACGACCAGCATCGCTACGAGGTGCTGGTGGCGGGCGATGCCGGTGGCCTCCAGGACCAGATCGCCGCCTTCCGCTGGAGCGTTGGGCTGACGCTTGCCGCCTTCGGCATCGGCCTGGTCATAGCGACGCTGTTCCAGATCCGCTGGGGCCTCAGGCCGCTCGACAATGTCCGGCGCGGTCTGGCGGCGCTCCGGAGCGGCAAGGAGACCCGCTTCGAGGGGCCGTTCCCGGCCGAGATAGAGCCGCTGGCAAGGGAGCTCAATGCGCTCCTCGAGTCGAACCAGCAGATCATCGAGCGGGCCAGGACCCAGGTCGGCAACCTCGCGCACGCCCTCAAGACACCGCTGAGCGTGATCACCAACGAGGCCCGCGCGTCGAGCGGTCCGCTTGCCGAGAAGGTCGCCGAGCAGGCCGAGCTGATGCGCACCCAGGTCAATCACTACCTCGAACGGGCGCGGATCGCCGCCCGGGCCAAGGTGATCGGCGCGGCGACCGAGGTCGAGCCGGTCGTCGACAGCATCGTCCGTGCCATGGAGCGCATCCACGAGGACCGCAATCTCGATATCGGCGCCGAGGTGCCGGCGGGCGTTCGCTTCCGCGGCGAGCGTCAGGACCTCGAGGAGATCGTCGGCAATCTCGTCGACAATGCCTGCAAGTGGGCGCGGACCGAGGTGATGGTGACGGTCACCCATGTGCCGCCGCGAGACGACGGGAGCGGGGGGCTTCTGACCATCACGATCGACGACGACGGGCCCGGCCTCAGCGAATCACAGCGCGCCGAGGCGACCCGCCGCGGACGCCGGCTCGACGAGACCAAGCCGGGATCGGGCCTGGGCCTCTCCATCGTCACCGAGCTGATCGCCCTTTACGGCGGCAAGTTTGCCCTGGACGGCGCGCCGAGCGGCGGCCTGCGGGCCGCGGTCGAGCTGCCTGCGACGTGATCACGCCCTGCTCACGAAATCCTAAATTCCGCCATCGTAGCTGTGGTAGCATACTGGCGTTCGCGTCCTTGGACCTTGCCCGGAGGGAGCCGGATGAAATTGATCGTGGCCGTTGCTGCTCTTGGGCTGGCTGGCATGACGCTGGCCGGTTGCAGCACCACGAGTGGATCCGGTCAGGCGCTCGGCCTGGTTGAGGCCAGCGGCGACAGCACCACGCCGATCGGCTCCTTCGCCGCCTCGGGGCTCAGCCTTGCGGCCCAGAAGAAGGCGTCGGACGCCGAGATCCGGGCGCTCGAATACGGCCGGACCGGTGTTCCGGTGGCGTGGAAGGACGGCAAGAGCCGTGGCGAGGTGACCCCTGGCGCCATGTACCAGGTCAACGCTTCGAGCTGCCGGGATTTCACCCACTCCGTGAGCATCGATGGCAGCCCCGCGGTCAGCGGTCGCGCCACGGCCTGCCGCCAGGCGAATGGCGCATGGCACACGGTGCTCTAGGCTCGGCGCTCGCCACGGATTGCAGGATTTGACATTGGACAAATCGGCCGCGCCATCGGCCGGTGTAATGTGAGACCATGACCCTCTGGATTGCCATGGCCCTGCTCGCGGCAGCGGCGTCGCTGACGGTGCTCGTGCCGCTCTATCGCGAGCGCGCCGGTGCGCGGCGCATGGCGGAGCAGGAAGTCTCGGTCTATCGCGACCAGCTCGAGGAGGTTGAGCGCGACCTCGAGCGC
>JAEVZM010000097.1 GCA_023392225.1 Pseudomonadota bacterium | reverse complement strand
TCTATTGCAGCTGCGCCGCGGCTCAAGGGGCCGGCGGATACCACCGGCCCCTTGCGGGGCGTCTCAGGCCGCTGCCGCCTCGGCGAGCAGCCGCTCGAACGTGTCGTGGTCGGGCACGGCGAAGGTGCCGCCACGCAGCGCGTCGTTGAGGTTGCCGGTGAGCCGCCGGGTAATGCCGCGCGCCACGGGCAGGTGCCCCGAGACGACTGCGACCGGGTCGAGACGCTCGATGTGGCGGAGGAGCGTTCCGAACCGGCCGGGATCGGCGGTGCCGAGCCACGGCGCGTCGATCGCCGCCCAGCCCAGCATGCCCTCGCGGAGTGCCTCCGGGTCGATCGCGGCGGCCTCTTCCGCCGGGGCCTCGAGCAGCGCGCCGAAGGCGTCGGCGCTGAACAGGACGCGGCTTCGCGTGTCGAAGAAGCCGGTCGTCTCCGGGGCGTCGTAATAGGGAGGCTTCAGCGGCACGATCATCCGGTCGCCCAGGTCGATGACGTCGCTTGGCTGGACGAGCGCCACGCGCGACGTGTCGCGGCCCTGAAGCATCATCTTCGCCATGCCGAGGAAGTTGGTGAGGATTTTCGCCTCGGGAGCGAGGGCGAGCACCGCATCGAGGTTGCCGAGATGGTCGGCATCCATGTGGCTCAGCCAGATGTAGCGAAGATCCGCTGGGTCGACCGCCGCGCCGAGGGCGGCCATGACCGGCGCGCCCAGCGCGGCGGCGCCGGTATCGACCAGCATCGGCTGTGCGGCGTGGATGACGAAGGCGTTGACCGCCAGCACGCCGAGATCGGCGACGGGCATGTAGGACGAGATCGAGGTGGTGTCCGGCGCGACGGTCTCGGCGCCGATGGTGACGGGCATCTGCATCGCTGTCTCTCCGTTGCTGCGGCGGGCCGCAAAATTCGAGTGAACACATATGTTCACATCTCTGCATTACGTGCATCGGGTGGGCTTGTCAATAATTGAGTGAACAGCTATGTGTCATCCATGACGAAGCGTACGTATCGGATGACGCGGCGGGCGGACGCCAAGGACGAGACCCGGCTCCGCATCGTCGAAGCGGCGATCGCGCTCCACGAGGAGCTCGGGCCGAAGGACACCAGCATCAAGGCGATCGCCGAGCGGGCCGGCGTCCAGCGGCTTACGGTGTACCGGCACTTTCCCGACGACGAGACGCTGCTCGACGCCTGTTCCTCGTCGTGGATGGAACGGAACCCGCCTCCCGGAGCCGAGGACGTCGAGGGGGCCGGGCCGGCGGCCTGCGCGGCCGGCCTCGCGGCACTTTTTCGCTACTATTCGGGGACGCGCCGGATGTGGACGAGCGTCCTCGCCGACGAGGGGGAGGTGGCCGCCCTCGCGGGGCCGCTCGGCGGCTATCGCGCCTATCTCGACGCCTATGCCGGGGCACTCGCCGGAACGCTGGGGGGCGCTTCGGCATCGGTCGGCGTGACGCTCCGCCACGCAGTCGACTTTCAGGCCTGGCGCTCCCTCGACGAGCGTGGCCTCACTGACGGCGAGAAGGCCGAGCTCGTAACGGGGTGGCTGCGCTGCCTCGCGGCGTGCGGTTAGGACCCGCCCCGACCGGCTGCCTCAGACGGCACCGTGCGCCGCGCGCCTGCGGCGAGCGGCGATCTCGCCTACCGCAAAGGCAGCAAGGGCGAGCGCCATGAACACCGGGATCATCATCAGCGCCGAGGCGAGGCCGGCCTGGTCGGCGATCGCGCCGAGCAGCGGCGGTCCGAGCATGATGGCCGAGCCGGAGGCGATCATCACCCGCGCCGAGCCCTTCTGGGCCGCGGGACCGGCGGCAGCGATCGCGAAGGAGAAGGTCAGCGGGAAGAGGAGGGCGATGCCGAGACCGAGGACGAAGAGCCCGGCGACCGCGAGAACCGGCTCGGTCGTGCCGCGATAGGCGGCGAAGCCGGCGAAGACCAGGACGGTTGCCGCAAGGAAGAGGTGACGGCCGGAGAACAGCCGGAGCAGGCCGGCGGCGGCCGTCCGGCCGATGAGCATGCCGACGAAGACCGCCGCGGCGGCCATGGCGGCGGTTCCCGGGTCGAGGCCGAGCTCGGTCTCGAAATAGGCCGGTGCCCACAGGATCGTGGCGAACTCGACCGCGACGCCGAGGCCCAGCGCCGCCCAGTAGCACCAGTAGAGCGCCGGCAGCCGCCATGCATCGCTGGTCTTCTGGACCGTGCCCTCCGGGATCTTCACCCGCCGGAAGGCCGCGAGGATGACGATCGCCGTCGCGACGCCGGCGACGAGCGCCATCCGCCAGCCGAGGCCGAGCCACACGCAGAGGCCGGTGATCAGCGGTGCCGAGGTCGAGAACAGGCAGGCCATGGCGTTCGCCTCGGCGATCGCGATGTCGCGCCAGCGGCCTTCGAAGTCGGCCAGCACCGCCTGGACGATGACCGGCACGAAGGCCCCGACGACGCCGAACAGCAGGCACGCGCCGATGCTGACCGCGGCCACCGGCGCGAGCGCCAGCGCCACCAGCGCGGCCGCCGAGCCGAGTGTCGTGGCGACCAGGGTCCGCCGTCGCCCGAAGGCGCCGATCACCCGGTCGCCGAAGCATCCGACCAGGATCACCCCGAGCGCGATGGCGCTGGTGTGGAGGCTGACGTCGCGATAGCTGAGCGCCAGCTCCTCGCGGAGGAACGGCAGGATGTTGCCCTGGACGCTGATCACGAAGGCGAAGTAGCCGAGCAGAAGGTAGGCATACCACGCAACCGCGTCCCGTCCCGCAGGACGGAGAACGGCACCCGAGGCGACGGACATGGAGGAACCGAGGAAGCAGGAGGAAAGCCGGAAATGAATCCTCTATGGCCAGGCGCGGGGGCCGGCAAGGGTCTTGCTGCACCGCAATAGATAACATTTTGTGACCGGCCTGAAATCGGGCGTATGCTGGCCGTGCCGGCGGATCGCGCGCCGTGTCAGGCCGGGCTGCCCCGGCGTCCATTCCATCCTACATATTCCCCATCATGCAGGCCTTTGCCGCTCTCCTCGACCGTCTGGTGTTGACGCCTCAGCGCAGCGTCAAGCTGCGGCTGTTGGTCGATTACTTCCGGACGGCCCCGGATCCCGACCGCGGCTATGCGTTGGCGGCGCTGACCGGCGAGCTGAGCATTCCGAGCGTCAAGCCGGCGATGCTCCGTGCCCTTGTGGCCGAACGGATGGACGAGGTGCTGTTCGCCTACTCCTACGACTATGTCGGCGACCTCGCCGAGACCATCTCGCTGGT
>JAEVZM010000078.1 GCA_023392225.1 Pseudomonadota bacterium | reverse complement strand
GGCCTCGGGCAGGCCGAGCTCGCGGCCGAGCGCCCGCACCTCGTCCTTGAACAGCTCGCGGAGCGGCTCGACGAGCTTCATGTTCATGCGCGCGGGCAGGCCGCCGACATTGTGGTGCGACTTGATGGTGACGGACGGGCCGCCGATCGCCGAGACGCTCTCGATCACGTCCGGGTAGAGCGTTCCCTGGGCGAGGAAATCGGCGCCGCCGATCTTCTTCGCCTCTTCCTCGAAGACGTCGATGAACAGGCGCCCGATGGTCTTGCGCTTGACCTCGGGGTCGCTGACGCCGTCGAGCGCGTCGAGGAACAGGGCCGACCGGTCCGCATGGACCAGCGGGATGTTGTAGTGGCCGCGGAACAGCTCGACCACCTCTTCCGCCTCGCCGGCGCGGAGCAGTCCGTGATCGACGAACACGCAGGTCAGCTGGTCGCCGATCGCCTCGTGGATCAGCACCGCCGCCACCGCCGAATCGACGCCGCCGGAGAGACCGCAGATCACCCGGCCGGTCCCGACCTGCTCGCGGATGCGGGCGATCGCCTGGTCGCGGAACGCCGCCATCGTCCAGTCGCCGGCGCAGCCGGCGATGCGATGGGCGAAGTTGGCGAGCAGCTTGCCGCCGTCGGGCGTGTGGGCGACCTCGAGATGGAACTGGGTCGCGTAGATCTTCCGCGCCTCGTTGGCGATCATCGCGAAGGGCGCGTTCTCCGAGGCGCCGACCACGGCGAAGCCCTCGGGCAGCGCCGTCACCCGGTCGCCATGGCTCATCCACACCTGATGACGCTCGCCGACGCTCCACACGCCCTCCAAGATCGGCGCCGGCGCCACCACGTCGAGCACGGCGCGGCCGAACTCGCGATTGTGCTCGCCCTCGACCTTGCCGCCGAGCTGGTGGGCGATCGCCTGCTCGCCGTAGCAGATGCCGAGGATCGGCAAGCCGGCGTCGTAGATCGACATCGGCGGCAGCGGCGAATCGGCGTCGAGCACCGAGGCCGGCCCGCCCGAGAGGATGAGCGCCTTCGGCTTGAGGCGGGCCATCGCCTCCTCCGCCTTGTTGACCGGCGCGATCTCGGAATAGACGCCCGCCTCGCGGATGCGGCGGGCGATGAGCTGCGTAACCTGGCTGCCGAAATCGAGGATGAGAATGGTGTCGGTCATCGGGGCCCCGGATGGCGTTGCAATCCATCCGGTTAGGCGCTTACGACCGAATCTGCAATGCGGCTTGGGCGCCTATCGCCCGCCGGGCCGGAACCGCCCTCTCCGCACATGCTCGTGCATGGCGTCGATCACCAGCGCCAGCTTTTCGTCGAGCACGTGCAGGAACTCGAGCCAGTCGTTGAGGCCGGTGAGGTCGGCGCGGCCGTCGCTGATGCCGCGGAGCCCGATCACCGGCACGCCGAGCGGCGCCGCGGCCCGGACCACGGCATAGGTCTCCATGTCGACCATGTCGGCATCGATCGCGTCATAGGCCCGGCCCGAGATGATGTCGCCGCCGCTCGAGATCGAGGCTGCTGGGATATCGGGCAGCCGGTCAGCAATCGCGATCACCGCCGGCTGGTCGGTGAATGGGGTCACCCCCTTGTCGAAGCCGATCGGCGAGCAGTCCATGTCGCGATAGGCAACGCTCGCCACCTGATAGATGCCGGCATGGTCGAGCCGGGCCGAGCCGGCGGTGCCGAGCGAGACCACGAGATCCGGCCTCCGGCCGGCCCGGTCGAGCTCGCCGAGCGCCATGGACGTGCCGACCGCCGCCTCGACCGGCCCGACGCCGGTGATCACCGGCGTCATCCGGCGGCGGAGATGCTCGCCATATTCCTGCTCGGTCGCCATGACGAACAGGACCGCGAGATCTCCAACCGCCGTCAGCTCCGGCGCGTTCGGCGCGCTCACCGGGCCGCCCCGCAGTCCTGGCGGATGACGACGAAGCCCGCCTCGAGATCGAGCTCGACCAGCTGCCGCGGGTTGTCTTCACCGCGGTCGTCGATGGCGAAGATCGAGTCCGACGTCCAGGTCTCGCCCTCGCCCGAGCAGGTGGTCGTGACCGTCCAGGCAGGCCCCGCGCCATTGCCGAGCGGCACCACGCGGTCGATGCTGCATTCGCTCTCGTAGTAGCGGATCACACCATCGCCGATCTCGATCGGCACCCCGTCGCCTTCGCCCGGGCCGATCGCGCAGGCGGCGGCGTCCCAGCCCCAGCGGCCATCGAAGGGCATCGGCTCCGCAAGCGCGGTGCCGGCAAAGAGCGGCGCAAGGACGAGGGCGGCAGCACAGGCACGCATCGCTTCACTCCGGACGGTTCGGGCGGCCATCGTTCCAGACCACCCGGGGCCTGTCCAGCTGCCGCCGCGCCTTTCGCGCGCCCTCTGGCCCCGGGCAGGATCGCACGGCTTGCTGCCCCAAGGTTGCCCGGACCCGGCTCCCGGGGATAGGGTCGCGCCAGACCTCCCGGTGCCGAGCCCATGGCCGAGCCGACTGCGCCCCACTCCCTCTGCCTCGACTGCCTGCAGCGCTCCGCGGCGGAAGCGCGGCGATGCCGCCATTGCGGTAGCCCGCGGCTCGTCGCCCACCCCGAGCTCGACAACCTCGCCATCGCCCATCTCGACTGCGACGCATTCTATGCCGCGATCGAAAAGCGCGACGACCCCTCGCTCGCCGACCGGCCGGTGATCATCGGCGGCGGGCGTCGCGGCGTGGTCTCGACGGCCTGCTACATCGCCCGCATCAAGGGCGTCCATTCGGCGATGCCGATGTACCAGGCGCTCAAGCTCTGTCCCGAGGCGGTGGTGATCCCGCCCAACATGGAGAAGTACGGCAAGGTCGGCCGCGAGGTCCGGGCGCTGATGCTGGAATTGACCCCGCTGGTCGAGCCGCTGTCGATCGACGAGGCCTTCATGGATCTCTCGGGCACCGAGCGCCTCCACCACGCGACACCCGCGCTGTCGCTGGCGCGCCTTGCCCGTCGCATCGACAGCGAGATCGGCATCACCGTCTCGATCGGCCTGTCGTTCAACAAATTCCTCGCCAAGATCGCCTCGGACCTCAACAAGCCCCGCGGCTTCTCCGTGATCGGACGCGGCGAGGCGACGGCGTTCCTCGCCCCGAAGCCAGTCGGCATCATCTGGGGGGTCGGGAAGGCGATGCAGGCGCGGCTCGCTGCCGACGGCATCCGCACGGTCGGCGCCTTGCAACGGATTCCCGAGACCGACCTCGCCCGGCGCTACGGCTCGATGGGCCTCCGCCTCGCCCGCCTGTCACGCGCCGAGGACAGCCGCAAGGTCGAGCCGGACGGCGCGGCGAAGTCGGTCAGTGCCGAGACCACGTTCGAGGAGGACATCGCCGACCCGAGGCGCCTCTCGGCGATCCTCCGTGCGCTTGCCGAGAAGGTGTCGGCGCGGCTCAAGCACCAGGGCCTCGCCGGCCGCACCATAACGCTGAAGCTCAAGACCGCCGATTTCCGGACCCGGACCCGGAGCCGCCAGCTCGCCGATCCGACCCGGCTCGCCGACCGCATCTTCGCCGAGGGCAATACGCTGCTGGCGCGGGAGACCGACGGCACGCGCTATCGCCTGATCGGCATCGGCCTTTCCGATTTCGACGACCCCGCCCGGGCCGACCCGGCAGACCTCGTCGACCCGCAGGCGACGCGACGCGCCGCGGCCGAGGCCGCGATGGACACGATCCGTGGCAAGTTCGGGCGACAGGCGGTGGAGACCGGACTGGTGTTCGACCTCGGCCCGAAGCCGAAGCGCCCCCCGACCGGGCGTCAGTGATCGCCGGCCGGCGCCGGCGCATCACCCGTGCAAGGCGCTTCCGGCAGCATCTCGAGGCCGGTCAGCTTGCCGAGGAGACTGAAATTCCCGTAGTCGATCCGCATGTTGCGGCCGATGCCGTTCTCGTAGACGACGAAGGAGAGCACGTAGAACGGCGTCTCCTCGCCGTGGCCGCGCTGGTCGAAATAGCTGATCGTTACCGGCCAGTGCCGCATCCCGGCGATACCGGCCTGCGCCACCACCGGCTCGGCCTTGGCGTCGTCGGCCGCGGTCGAGACCTTGCCGATGACACCGGCTGTGTCGAACACCGTCTCGCCGTTCTCCGACCCGTCATAGACCTCGAAGGAGACGAAGGCATCGCCGGCCAGCGCCGAGCTGATGATCCGCTCCATCTGCTGGGTCGGAAACACCACCGAGTCCTTGATCACGAAGCGCTTTTCGTCCGGGCGCTTGAGTGCGACGGCAATGTCGCCACCGGCCCGGCTCGCCTTGCCCTCAGATTCCTCGGCGAGCGTCGGCCCGGCATAGGTCTCGTTGCTGAAGTCGAGATGCTGGCCATCCGCCGACTCGAAGGTCTCCGAACGCGAGTCAATCAGCTGCCGGCCGCCGTCGATGTCCTCGGTCTCGGTGACGAACCGGAGCTTGGAGGTGTAGCCGGAGCAGGCGGAGGCGCTGAACTCGAGCACCAGCCGCCCGGTGACGCCGGCGACGTCGGTGCCGTCGTCGGCCTCGAGCAGCGAGATGTCATAGACGGCGCGGTGCGAGGCGAGCGGCGGTGGCGACGCGTGCGCCACCACCGGCAGCGCGGTCGCCCCGGCAAGCGTCAGGAGAATGGCCGAACCCCGCACGTCGATACCTGCTCCCCTACCCGGGACCATCCGGCCCCATGACTTCCCTGCCGGCCTGCGCCCCGACCATGGCGGAAACGCGGCACCCGCGCCCCTTGCGGCTCCCCCGATTTTGGGCCACACAGCCGGCCTTGACCAGACCGAGCAGGAGCAAGCACATGGCCGGCGAAATCGAGGCCCGATTGAAGGCGCTTGGCGTCACCCTCCCCGCCCCCGGCGCACCGGCGGCGAACTACGTTCCCTATGTCGTGACCGGCAACCTCCTGTTCATCTCCGGCCAGGTGCCGATGACCCCCGAGGGCGTCAAGTTCGTCGGCAAGCTCGGCCGCGAGTACTCGATCGAGGAGGGCCAGGAGGCGGCGCGCATCTGCGCCATCAACGTGCTCGGCGTCGCGAAGGCGGCCGTCGGCGATCTCGAGCGTATCAAGCGGCTGGTCAAGGTGGTCGGCTTCGTCAACGGCGTGCCCGACTTCCAGGACGCCCACAAGGTGATCAACGGCGCTTCCGACTTCTTCACCGAGGTGCTCGGCGATGCCCGGGGCAAGCACGCCCGCTCGGCGATCGGCATGGGCTCGCTGCCGCTCGGCGGCGCCGGCGAGGTCGAGGCAATCGCCGAGATCGGCTGAGCCGCCCCGCCGTGGCCGCCCCCGCCTGGCTCACGGCGCGCCCCGTCGCGCATCGCGGCTTGCATGACCGCGATGCGGGCCGGATCGAGAACACGCTGCCTGCCGCCGAGGCGGCGATCGCGGGCGGCTTCGCGATCGAGTGCGACCTGCAGCTCACCGCCGACGGCGTGCCGATCGTCTTCCACGACGACACGTTGGAGC
>JAEVZM010000628.1 GCA_023392225.1 Pseudomonadota bacterium | reverse complement strand
CGGCAATCGGCGTCTTCGACCCCGGGATCAGCCCCCGCCCCGCCGGGGCGGGGATCGGCGCCCCGGACGGCACCAACACCACCGACACACCGGGCTCGGCGCGGAGCGGATCGAGGTCGTCGAAATTGGCGATCCGCGGCAGCATCGGCACGGCGACGACCAGCGTATCGGACAGCGCGACGCCGCCGGCCAGCCCTTGCGAATCCTCGGCCGGCAGGCGGACGGTCTCGGCGAGCCACGGCACGACCCCGAAGGAAGCCCAGCCGGTGCGCTCGGCGATCAGGCGCAGACCCTCGGAGAAGAGGCCGGCATCGCCGCGGAACTTGTTGATGAGGAAACCGCGGATGCGATCGCGGTCGGCCGCAGACATCACCGCATGGGTGCCGACCAGGCTGGCGATGACGCCGCCGCGGTCGATGTCGCCGACGATCACCACCGGCACGTCGACCGCCTCGGCGAAGCCCATGTTGGCGATGTCGCCAGCGCGGAGATTGGTCTCGGCCGGACTGCCCGCGCCCTCGACCAGGACGATGTCGACGCCGTCGCCAAGACGGTTGAAGCTCTCGACCACGCGCGGCAGCAGCTCGGCCTTCCGCCGGCCATATTCCGCGGCGCGAAGCGTGCCGGTGCGGCGCCCCTGCACGATCACCTGCGCACCGGTCTCGCCCTCGGGCTTGAGCAGCACCGGATTCATGTCGACCCGCGGCGCCAACCCGCACGCGCGCGCCTGCAGCGCCTGGGCACGCCCGATCTCGCCACCATCGGCGGTGACCGCGGCATTGTTCGACATGTTCTGCGGCTTGAACGGCGCCACCTTGAGACCGCGACGCACCAGCGCCCGGCAAAGCCCCGCCACCAGCACCGACTTGCCGACATGGCTGCCGGTGCCCTGGATCATCAGCGCGCGAGCGCGGTTCACCGAAGCACCATCCCCGGGCCGCCGGAGGAGCGCCTCACCCCAGGCGCTCCGTCGAGATCTCGCAGACCGGGCTGCCGGTCGCCTCGAAGGCGCTGATGTTGGCGATGGTGGTCTCGCCGATCGCGGTCAGCGCGTCCGCGGTGAAGAACGCCTGGTGGCCGGTGATGAGGACATTCGGGAAGGTGAGCAGGCGCGCGAAGACGTCGTCCTTGATCACCTCGTCGGAGAGGTTCTCGAAGAACAGGTCGCCCTCCTCCTCGTAGACGTCGAGGGCGAGGCTGCCGATGCGTCCGGTCTTGAGGCCCTCGATGACCGCGCGGGTGTCGATCACCGCGCCGCGGCTCGTATTGACCAGCATCGCGCCCTTCCTCATGCCGGCGATCGCCTCGGCATCGATGAGGTGGCGCGTCGCCGGGGTCAGCGGGCAGTGCAGCGTCACGATGTCGGAGCCGGCGACCAGCTCCGGCAAGGGCACGTAGCGGGCGCCCATCGCCTCGGCCTCCGGGTTGGGATGGAGATCGTAGGCGAGGACCTCGCAACCGAAGCCGCGCATGATCCGGACGACCAGACGGCCGATCTTGCCCGTGCCGATGACGCCGACTGTCCGGCCATTGAGGTCGAAGCCCATCAGCCCGCCGAGGGCGAAATTGCCCTCGCGCACCCTGGCATAGGCGCGGTGGATCTTGCGGTTCAGGGAGAGGATCAGCGCCACCGTGTGCTCGGCAACGGCATGCGGCGAGTATTCCGGCACCCGCGCGACGGTCATCCCGAGCTCCCGGGCCCGCGCCAGGTCGACATTGTTGAAGCCGGCCGAGCGGAGCGCGACGAGCCGCACACCCTGGCGATGCAGCGCCTCCAGCACCCCGGCTCCGGCGTCGTCATTGACGAAGATGCAGACCGCCTCCGCGCCATCGGCCGCGGGCGCCGTCAGCGCGTTAAGATGGGTCTCAAAGAACACGAGGCGATGGCCGGCGTCGCGGTTCGCCGCCTCGAGGAATTGGCGGTCGTAGGGCTTGGTGCTGAAGACCGCGACCTTCATGCCTTTAGAACTCCACCCCGGCTTGCGCCTTCACGCCGGACCGGAACGGATGCTTGACCATCTCCATCTCGGTGACAAGGTCGGCGACCTCGATCAGCTCGGCCTTGGCGTTCCGCCCGGTGACGATGACGTGGACGTGCGTCGGCTTCTCGTCGCGAAGGAACGCGACCACCTCGTCGATCGGCAGGTAGTCGTAGCGGAGCACGATGTTGAGCTCGTCGAGCAGCACCAGGCGATGCTCGCCGGCGCGGATCAGCTCCTTGGCCCGCTCCCAGGCGCTCCGCGCCGCGGCGAGGTCGCGCTGCCGGTCCTGGGTCTCCCAGGTGAAGCCCTCGCCCATGGTGTTGATCGAGACCTGGTCGGCGAAACGATCGAGCGCCACCCGCTCGCCGGTCTGCCACTTGCCCTTCACGAACTGGACGACGCCGACCTTCATGCCGTGGCCGAGCGCCCGGAATACCATGCCAAAGGCGGCGGTCGACTTGCCCTTGCCCTTGCCGGTGTGGACGATCAGGAGGCCCTTCTCGATCGTCTGCTCCGCCACCATCCGGTCGCGGACCTCCTTCTTCTTCCGCATCTTCTCGGCATGGCGGGCATCGAGCTCCGCCTCGGTCATGTCCTTCATTCCGCTGCCTCCCTGCGCTGGCCGGCGAGCGCCCCAAGCCGGCCATGCGCGCTGTTGTAACGCGGTGACCAGAGGCCCCGCTCCATCGCCTCGGCGAAACGGGCCGCCATGTCGCGGAGCGCCTCGGGGTTGGCCTCCGCCATGAAATCACGAACCGCGTCGTCGAGCACATAGGCCTCGTAGAGACGGTCGAAATGATGATCGCCCACCGCGTCGGTCAACGCCGCATAGGCGAACAGCAGGTCGACGGTCGCGGCGATCTCCATGGCGCCGCGGTAGCCGTGGCGCATCATGCCGGCGATCCACTTCGGGTTGGCGGCGCGGCCGCGGACGACGTGCGCGATCTCCTCGCCGAGCGAGCGCACCACCGGCGTCTCGGGGCGCGAGCTGTCGGCGTGGTAGACGCGCGGGGCGGCGCCCCTGAGCGCTTCGACGGCGGCGGCGAGACCGCCCTGGAACTCGGCATAGTCGGCGGAGTCGAGGATGTCGTGCTCGCGATTGTCCTGCGCGTGGAGCACCGCATCGGCCGCCTTCAGCCGCTCGACGAGCGAGCCAACGTCGCCGCCATAAGCATGGCTGCCGAAGGCGAGGAACGCCTCGGCGAGGTCGCCACGCCGCTCCCATCGTCCGCGATCGATCATCGCCTCGATGCCGGCGCCGTAGAGGCCCGGCGCGGCACCGAAGATCCGCGCCGCCCCCTCGCCGCGCCGCGCGGGCGCGGCGAGCGGGTTGGCGGCATCGTCCTCCTCGAGCGCGGCGACGGCCCGGAAGGCCGAGGCGAGGAGCGCGATCTGCTCGGGAAAGGCGTCGCGGAACATGCCGGAGATGCGAAGCGTCACGTCGATCCGCGGCCGGCGGAGATCGGCGAGCGAGAGGATGCGAAAGCCGGTGACGCGGCCGGTACCGGCCTCCCACACCGGCTCGGCCCCGACCAGCGCCAGGGTGGTGGCGATGTCGTCGCCCCCGGTCCGCATGTTCGACGTGCCCCAGGCCGACAGCGCCACGGAGCGCGGCCACGCACCCTCGTCCTGGAAATAGCGGAGCGCCATGGCGTCAGCCGAGGCCCGGCCCAGCGCCCAGGCCGCCGCGGTCGGCACGGCGCGGATGTCGACGGTGTAGAAGTTCCGTCCCGTGGGCAGCAC
>JAEVZM010000612.1 GCA_023392225.1 Pseudomonadota bacterium | reverse complement strand
CGTGGCGCGGCACCCGGGGCTGGTTCGTCACTGGCTGCAATATTGCTTCATGCCGTCGGTGATGTCCGTCTTCAGCGTGGCGATGCGCTGGGTGTAGGCGCTCTGGAGGCACGAGACGTTGGCGCCGCAGGCGGCGCGGGTCTCGAGGAACGCGCGGGCCTCGTCCTGCCGGTTGCCGGACATGCCCATCAGGAACGGGATCTGGCTGTAGGCGAACCAAAGCCCGCCCATCTCCGAATCGAGCGCCGAGAGGCCCGGGTTGTCGCAGATCGCGATTTCGTCCGGTGCCGCGGCCTTGGCGCAGTCGAAGCTGGCGGCGCCGGCTGGCAGGCTGAGGGCCGCCACGGCGGCGGCGGTGGCGGCAAGGCTCACGACGATGCGCATGGCGGGTCTCCTCATTCGGGTTCTGGGAAAAGGTCAGCGCGGCTTGGCGATCTCCGCCTCGATCGCCGCGACCAGGGTCGGGTCCTCCAGCTCCGTCTTCGGCGCGAAGCGGGCGACCACCGTGCCGTCGCGGGAGACGAGGAACTTCTCGAAGTTCCAGCGGATGTCGCCGTCGGCCGGCTGGGCGTCGATCAGCGCCTTGTAGAGCGGGTGGCGGTCCGGCCCGTTGACGTCGATCTTGGCGAACATCGGGAACTCGACGCCGTAGGTCAGGCGGCAGAACTCGGCGATCTCGGCCTCGCTGCCGGGCTCCTGGCCCATGAACTGGTTGCAGGGGAAACCGAGCACGTCGAAGCCCTCGGCCTTGTGCTCGGCATAGAGCTTCTCGAGCCCGTCATATTGCGGGGTCAGGCCGCATTTCGAGGCGACGTTCACCACGAGCAGCACGTCGCCCTTGTAGTCGGCGAGGGTGGCAGGCTTGCCGTCGATGCGCTTGAGCGGAATGTCGTAGAGGGACTCGGACATAAGCGATGCTTCTCCTTCAGCCGTCGACGCCGAACACGCGATGGAAGATCTCATCGACATGGGCAGTGTGGGGTGAAACGTCAAACAGCGCCTCGAGGTCCGTCTCCGGAATCCGCGCGGTGACCGCGGGGTCGTTCTTCAGCAGCTCGAGGAAGCTGCCCTTGCCCTCCCACACCGGCATCGCGTTCCGCTGCACGGTGGCATAGGCCTCCTCGCGGCTCATGCCGGACTTGGTCAGCGCCAGCAGTACGCCCTGCGAGTGCACCAGCCCGCCGAGGCGGTCGAGGTTCTTCTGCATCGCGTCGGGGTAGACGAGGAGGTTCTCGATCAGCCCGGCGAGGCGGTTGAGGGCGAAGTCGAGGGCGATGGTCGCGTCGGGGCCGATCACCCGCTCGACCGAGGAGTGCGAGATGTCGCGCTCGTGCCACAGCCCCACGTCCTCCATCGCCGGCAGCGCCATCGCGCGGATCAGGCGGGCGAGGCCGGTGATGTTCTCCGACAGCACGGGGTTCCGCTTGTGCGGCATCGCCGAGGAGCCCTTCTGGCCCGGCGAGAAGAACTCCTCCACCTCGCGCACCTCGGTGCGCTGGAGGTGCCGGATCTCGGTGGCGAGCCGCTCGACCGAGGAGGCGATGACGCCGAGGGTGGCGAAGTACATCGCATGGCGGTCGCGCGGGATGACCTGGGTCGAGATCGCCTCGGGGCGGAGGCCGAGCTTCCGCGCCACGTGCTCCTCGACCTTGGGGTCGATGTTGGCGAAGGTGCCGACCGCGCCGGAGATCGCCGCCACCGCCACCTCTTCGCGGGCGGCGTGCAGCCGGCGCCGGCTCCGGGCGAACTCGGCATAGGCGAAGGCCATCTTGAGGCCGAAGGTCACGGGCTCGGCATGGATGCCGTGGCTCCGGCCGATGGTGACCGTGTCCTTGTGCTCGTGGGCGCGCTTCTTCAGCGCGGCGAGCAGCCGGTCGATGTCGGCGAGCAGGAGATCCGCGGCCCGCACCATCTGCACCGCGAGGCAGGTGTCGAGCACGTCCGACGAGGTCATGCCCTGGTGGACGTAGCGGGCCTCGGGCCCCACCAGTTCGGCGAGGTGGGTGAGGAAGGCGATGACGTCGTGCTTGGTCTCGCGCTCGATCGCGTCGATGCGCTCGACATCGAACACCGCCTTGTCGCCGCGCTCGCGGACGATCCTCGCCGCTTCGGCCGGCACGGCGCCGATCTCGGCCATGCCTTCGAGGGCGGCCGCCTCGATCTCGAACCAGATGCGGAAGCGGGTCTCGGGCGACCAGATGGCGGCCATCTCGGGGCGGGAATAGCGTGGGATCATGGGTCCGTCGTCTCAAAGCTGTGGAGGGTGTGCGGTGACCGCGAGGTAGCGCCGGTCGGGGCCTTCGAAGCCCTGCCGGATGAGGTTGAGGAGCACCACCAGGACCGGCGGCTCGGGCCGCTCGGGCCGGAACACGATCACGTCGGTGATCGCATAGTCCTGGGGGCAGAAGCGCGAAGCGGGGATGGTCTCGTCCTCATAGAGCACGAGGCTCTCGCCGGTATAGTGGGCGAGATCGAGCCGGAAGCCGGCGATCGGTCCGAGATTGGCGCAGTCCTCGCCATCGGGCATCGGCAGCAGCGTCAGCCGGAGATCCCAGTTGGCGTAGGGCTGGTTGGAATAGAGGTCGGGCAGGAAGCGGACCGCATGCGGGTCGGCCGAGAGCTCGGTCGGCGGGTTGCTGGCGACGATGCGATAGCCCGCGTCGCGGATGTCGTGCGCGGCAAGCACCGGCGCCGCCTCAGCCTCGGCCTTGGCGCGGGCGTCGTTCTCCGAGGCCCACTCGTCCTCGATCATCACCCGGATCGGGGTGCCCGCCACCCAGGCATCGCGGCTCGTGTCGATGACGTAGACATTGGCATAGGGGAAGCCCGAGCCGTCCTGGACGCCGAACTCCTCGAAGGCGAAGGTTCCGCCGTCGGGCGAGAAGCCGAGGATGGCGCGGTCCGCCCAGTCGCCAGCCCGTGCCGCGCCGGTGGCGGCGAGGAGGATGCCGGCGAGGGCGAGGGCCGCGCGCATCGGGCCTCAGTCCCCGTTCGCGGCGCTGCGGAGCGCGGCGATCGAGGCCCGGTAGTCGCCGCCCTTGAACACCGACGAGCCGGCGACCAGCACGTCCGCCCCGGCCTCGGCGAGGGCGCCGGCGTTCTCCGGGGTCACGCCGCCATCGACCTCGATCAGGATGTCGCGATTGCCGGCGAGGGCGCGGGCGAGGCGCACCTTCTCGAGCGATTCCGGGATGAAGGCCTGGCCGCCGAAGCCGGGATTGACGCTCATCACCAGGATCAGGTCGACGAGGTCGAGCACATGGGCGAGGACGCCGACCGGGGTCGCCGGGTTGAGCGCGACGCCGGCCTTCTTGCCGAGGCCGCGGATCGTCTGCAGCGAGCGGTGGAGATGCGGGCCGGCCTCGGGATGGATGGTGATGATGTCGGCGCCGGCCTTGGCGAACTCGGCGAGATACGGGTCGGCCGGGGCGATCATCAGGTGGCAGTCGAACGGCTTCGGGGTGACGCCGCGGAGCGCGGCGATCACCGGTGGGCCGAAGGTGATGTTCGGGACGAAGTGCCCGTCCATCACGTCGAGGTGGATCCAGTCGGCGCCGGCGGCGTCGATGGCGGCAACCTCCTCGCCCAGCCGGGCGAAGTCGGAGGCGAGGATCGATGGGGCGATGAGGGTCGGTCTGGCCATGGCCGGCGGGTACCATGGGGCCGGCCGCGGCGCAATGCGAGCCACGCTTCAGCCGAACCGCTCGCGCCAGGTCGGCTCCGGATCGCCGGGCGCCGGCGTCGCCTCGTAGACGCCGCGGGCGATGGCGCGGGCCATGCACGCCGCCCCGGCTGCGCCGAGCGCCACCATGTCGATCGTCTCCGGCCGCGGCCGGCGTGCCGTCGCCAGGGCGAAGACGAGATCGCCGTCGAACGGGGTGTGCGAGGGCCACAGCGCCCGGGCGAAGCCGTCATGGGTCATCACCGCGAGGCGCTTGGCCTCTGCCTTGGTCAGCGCCGCGTCGGTGGCGACGACGCCGATCGTCGTGCTCTCGATCGCGAGCCGCTGCGCCTTGTGGCGGAGCCGGGCGCCCTTGTCGGGCCGGCTCGGCCAGCCCCGGCCGCCGAACTCGTCGTCGATCTCGAACGGCGCTGCCCAGAAATGCGGGCCGTCGCCCACCGTCGCCTGGCCGAGCGCGTTGACCGCGACCAGCGCCGCGACGGTGGTGCCGTCGTCGAGCCGCACCGCGGCCGAGCCGAGCCCGCCCTTGAGG
>JAEVZM010000591.1 GCA_023392225.1 Pseudomonadota bacterium | reverse complement strand
GTCATCGGCCGCGTGTTGGGGCTGACGAAATTGCCAAGGTAGAACACGATCCCCGCGAACACTGCGGCGATCAGGATCAGCGACACGAGGAAGCGGAAGATCGTTGGCATGACGGCCTGTTTTCGACCACCCGCGGCCGGCTTTCAAGCATGGTGCGCGAGCCTGCCTTGACATCGAGGCGGGAAAGCGGCTCTAGCTCCCTACGACGGACCCCGAAAGAATGGCGACAGCCCACGACACCACCGACCTGGACACGGCCGAACCGGTCGAGGCCCGGATTCCGCGCCTCCTCGGGGGGCGGACCATCGTCATGGTGGGCATGATGGGGGCCGGCAAGTCTTCGATCGGCCGCCGCCTCGCCGCCCGCCTCGGCCTCTCCTTCGTCGATGCCGACACCGAGATCGAGCAGGCCGCGAACGCCACCATCTCGGAGATTTTCGAGACCCATGGCGAGGCCTATTTCCGCGACGGCGAGCGCCGGGTGATCCAGCGCCTCCTCGACGGCACGCCGAAGGTGCTCGCCACCGGGGGCGGCGCCTTCATCAATGCCGAGACCCGCGCCGCGATCCGCGAGGCCGGCGTATCGGTGTGGCTGAAGGCCGACCGCGACCTCATTCTCCAGCGGGTGCGGCGCCGCTCCAACCGCCCGCTGCTCAAGACGCCCAATCCCGAGGCGACGGTCGACAAGCTTCTCGCCGACCGCGATCCCATCTATGCCGAGGCCGACATCCACGTGCAGTCCCGCGACGTTGCTCACGAAATCGTGATCGCCGACATCCTCTCCGCGCTCGAGTCCTGGCTTGGCAACGAGCCCGCCGAAACGGTGCCGGCAGCATGAGCCAGATCCCTTCTGACGACCTGCCGCGCCGCCCGCCGACCACCCTTTCGGTCGAGCTCGGCGACCGCTCCTACGAGATCATGATCGGGCGCGACCTGATCGACACCATCGGCGACGAGCTGGCGGCCCGCCTGCCGGGGGCGCGGGTGGCGATCGTCACCGACGAGACCGTGGCCGCGCATCACATGCACCGTCTGACGATCTCGCTGGATGCGGCCGACATCGAGTATGTCGCGGTGGTAGTGCCGCCCGGCGAGGGGTCGAAGAGCTTCCCGGCCTTCGAGACCGTGGTCGAGGCCCTGCTCGAGGCGCGGATCGAGCGCAACGACGTCGTGCTCGCCTTCGGCGGCGGCGTGGTCGGCGACCTTGCCGGCTTCGCCGCGGGCACGGTTCTGCGTGGCATCCGCTTCGTCCAGCTGCCGACGACGCTCCTGTCGCAGGTCGACTCCTCGATCGGCGGCAAGACCGGCATCAACACCGCGCACGGCAAGAACCTCGTCGGCGTGTTCCACCAGCCGAGCTTCGTCCTCTCCGATTCGGGCATCCTCGATTCGCTGCCCGAGCGCGAGTTCAATGCCGGCTATGCCGAGGTCGCCAAGTGCGGGCTGATCGGCGCGCCGGACTTCTTCTCCTGGCTCGAGACCAACTGGCGCGCCGTCGCCGCCGGCTGGCCGGAGCGCGAGCAGGCGATCGCCTCGGCCTGCCGGGCCAAGGCGGCGATCGTCGCCGCCGACGAGCGCGAGAGCGGCATCCGCGCCCTCCTCAACCTCGGCCACACCTTCGGCCACGCGCTCGAGGCGATGACCGGTTATTCCGGCCGGCTGCTGCATGGCGAGGGCGTGTCGATCGGCATGGTGCTCGCCTTCGGGCTGTCGCAGCGGCTCGGTCACTGCCGCACCGACGACGTGAAGCGGGTCGAGGCGCATCTCAAGGAGGTCGGGCTGCCGACGCGCATCTCCGAGATTCCCGGCGGCGGCATCGACGTCGACTCGCTGATGGACCTGATGGCGCAGGACAAGAAGGTGTCGCGCGGCCAGCTGACCTTCATCCTGGTCAAGGGCATCGGCCGGGCCTTCATCGCCAAGGACGTCCCGGTCGAGAAGGTCCGCCAGTTCCTAGAGGACAATATCTGGAGATGATCCGGAGCGGTGGGCGATGAGCAGCACCCTTCTCAGCATTGTCATCGCCGTCCTTCTGCTCGCCGCCAATGCCTTCTTCGTGGCCGCCGAGTTCGCCCTGGTTAAGACCCGGGGCTTCCGCATGGATGCGCTCGCCGAGGAGAACCGCTTCGGCGCCCGGCTGACCCAGCACATCCTCCGCCACATCGAGGCCTATCTCGCCTGCTGCCAGCTCGGCATCACCATGGCCTCGCTCGGCCTCGGCTGGGTCGGCGAGCCGGCGGTGGCGGCGCTGCTGACGCCGGTGCTCGAGCCGCTCGGCATGCCCGAGGCCGCGCTCCACGTCACCGCCTTCGTCATCGGCTTCCTGATCTTCTCCTCGCTCCACATCGTGGTCGGCGAGCAGGTGCCCAAGACCCTCGCCATCCGCGAGCCGGAGCCGGTGTCGCTGTGGGTCGCCTGGCCGCTCCACATCACCTACCTGATCTTCTTCCCGCTCAACTGGCTGCTCAACTCGGCATCGCGATCGATCCTGCGCCTCCTCGGCGTCCGCGAGGCCTCGCATCAGGAGATCCTGACCGACGCCGAGATCGAGGGGCTGGTCGAGGTCTCGGCCGAGCACGGCAAGATGGAGGAGAGCCAGGCCGAGTTCATCCACAACCTCTTCCGCCTCGGCGAGCTCGAGGTGTCGGACGTGATGGTCCACCGCACCAACATGCACGCGGTGAACCTCGCCGAGCCGACCGACAAGATCGTCGACGACATCCTCGCCAGCCCGTACACGCGCATCCCGCTGTGGGAGGACGAGCCGGAGAACATCGTCGGCGTCGTCCACACCAAGGACCTGGTGCGGGCGCTCAAGGCGGCCGGTGACGATGCCGGCCGGATCGACATCCGCGCCATCGCCAAGAAGCCCTGGTTCGTGCCCGACACCACCGACGTCACCGACCAGCTCAACGCCTTCCTCAAGCGGAAGTCGCATTTCGCCCTGGTGGTCGACGAGTATGGCGAGGTGCAGGGCCTGGTGACGCTCGAGGACATCATCGAGGAGATCGTCGGCGAGATTTCCGACGAGCATGACATCGTCGTCCAGGGCGTCCGCCCGCAGCCGGACGGCTCGGTGAATGTCGACGGCGCCGTGCCGATCCGCGACCTCAACCGGGCGATGGGCTGGGAGCTGCCCGACGAGGCGGCGACCACCGTCGCGGGCCTCGTCATCCACGAGGCGCGGATCATTCCCGAGCCGGGCCAGGCCTTTACCTTCCACGGCTTCCGCTTCCAGGTGCTCAGGAAGGCCAAGAACCGCATCACCGCCCTGCACATCACGCCCATCCCCAAGGAGACGCCTGCCGCGGCGGCGTGAGGCGCGCGGCCTCCGGCCCGGTTCCCCCGTCCCCGTTCCTGCATCGCGTCCCCTCGCCGTGGCGGTTAGTCGCGCTATGTGCGGAAGACGGACCATGCACGCCATCCGGGGGAGCCGCCGATGATCCGCGGTGCCTCTCTGTCCGCTCTCGCGCCTGTTGCCCTCGCGCTCGCCGGCACGCTGCTGGCGCTGCCCGCAGAGGCGCTGGTCGAGCCCGAGCGCTGCCCGCGCTTCATCGCCGGCGCCGAGCCGCGGGTGATCCCGGCGGCCTTCGACGTCGCCCAGCTCATGGATCGCGAGGTGCGGCTGACGTTCCTCGGCCATGCCAGCTTCCTGATCGAGAGCCCGGCCGGCGTCACCATCGTCACCGACTACAGCGACGCCACCCGGCCGCCGGCGGCGCCGACCATCGCCACCATGAACCGGGCCCATTCCAGCCATTTCAGCTACGCGCCCGACCCGGCGATCACGTATCTCCTGCCCGGCTGGGGCGCGGACGGCGAGCCGGCCCGCTACGACCTCACCGTCGACGACGTCTGGGTGCGGAACGTCACCACCAATATCCGCGGCGGCTTCGGCATGTCGGGCGAGCTGCAGCGCGACATGAACTCGATCTTCGTGTTCGAGGTGTCGGGGCTGTGCATCGCCCATCTCGGCCACCTCCACCACACGCTGACCCCGGCGCATCTCGACGCGCTCGGCCGGATCGACGTGGTGCTGGTGCCGGTCGCCGGCGGCTATACGCTCAACGTCGACGACATGGTCGCGGTGCTCGGCCAGATCAACGCGCCGCTGGTCATCCCCATGCACTATTTCGGCACCGCGACGCTGGCCCGCTTCCTCGGCCGGCTCGAGGACCACTACCAGGTCGAGCTGAGCCCGCTGCCGGTGGTGACGCTGTCGCGGGAGACCCTGCCGCGCATGCCGACGGTGATGGTGCTGCCCGGCTACTGAAGCGTGGCCGTGTGATCGCCGCCACATCGCGGTGCCCTCCGTTCAGCGATGGTTCAGCCCCCCGGCGCGATGGTCGCCGGCGAAGGGTTGGCTCATGTCGCGACGGTCTCGGGGGAGGCCGCCCGAAGACTTCGGAGATGTGAGATGCTGAGAAAATTCGTCGCTGCGGCCGCCGCCGCGCTCCTCGCCGTGGCCGCGATGACCGCCACCATCCTGCCCGGCAACGCCTCGGCGTTCTTCGCGTGGCGGGTCGCCGACGTGCCCAAGTGGGACACGCTCAACGTCCGCGCCTGGCCGAGCAGCAGCTCCAAGATTCTCGTCGCCTATCCGAGCGGCGTGGTGCTGTCGATGACCGGCAAGTGCACCGGCGGCGTCAAGCTCGACACCATCGCCGGCTGGCCGAAGTGGAAGCAGCGCGAGGCGGTGCGCGGCGTCTGGTGCGAGGCCTGGGTCGACCCCACCGGCGCGGGCCAGTTCCGCACCGCCTGGGTCTACGGCAAGTACATCGCCCCGCTCTAGGCTTGGCATGGCCATGCTCCATCGCTCCCGCGCCCGGCTGCCCCGGGTGCGGGTTTCGCATTCGTCGATGCGCCTTCCGGGGGAAGCGCCGAGGGTGGCGGGCGCCCCTCGGGCGCCTTTGCAAGACAAATCAAGGGCACTCGGCGAGCACCCGCCACGGCGACTTGTCGCCACCCGTTCCGCTCTCCGGAACGCCCGGCTGCCGCCAGTCTGGGTGCGGCAGGCCGGACGCCCTTAAGATGCCGGATGCTCTCATCCGAAAACCGCGCACACTTTTCGGGCGCATGCGGTGTGCCGGCGGGCATTCCGGGCAGCACCCCGGGACGGCGGCCGGACCCGCCGGGATTGCTCCGGAGCGGGATTCCGCCGGCGCGGGCGCCGGTCACCTGCCCGCGACGCGTGGCGCCGGTACCAGGCGCCGCCCCGCGGCGGGAAGTGACGGGCGGAGTGTAGCGCGGGTTCTGGAGACGGGGATAAAGTCGCCGGCGCTGCGCCTGCCGGGCAGCTGAATCCCCCATGAACGGCCGGTTCAGGGCAGCTTCCGCCGGGGCTTGCGAGGGTGCGCTTCGTCAGACCGAACGAGGAGCCCGCCATGACCCCGATCCGCACCACCCTCATCGCCGCCGCGGTGTCCGCCGCGCTCGTCGTGCCCGCC
>JAEVZM010000483.1 GCA_023392225.1 Pseudomonadota bacterium | reverse complement strand
CCGATGCTGCGCCGATAGGTCATCCCGCCCAGTGCCACTGGCTGAACATTGCGGTGGTGATGAACAGCTTGATCGTTCCGGCAACGAGGAGAGCCCCGGTCAGCCAGGGGCGCCCGACGAGGAGGAGCGACAGCGTCACCAGCGCCGGAAACGCCATGAGCAGGAAGCGCGGCATGGACCCCATGCCCGCCTGCCCCGTGGCGAGCGACACGTAAGGGATCAGGAGGACGAGCGCGGCGTAGACCGTCCAGGACCATGGCAGGCGCCGCTCGCCCACGACGACGAGGCCGGCGAAGACGAGAAAGAGGACCGATGCGTAGTCGAGCGACCTCAGCGGTCTGCCGAGCAACGCGCTCGTGAAGCGCGCGCCGAAGGACATGGCGCCGGTCCAGGCCTCCTGCCTCTTCGCGAAGGCGAGTGGATCGCCGAATGCCCACGCCTGCCAGGCGACGAAGGCGATCAACCCACCGGCGGCGACGATGCCGGTTGCGACGACGAGCGCGGTCCGCCGGATCATGGGGAGCGGCCTCGCCATGGCGGCATGGAGCATGAGGATCGGCACCAGCGCCGCGCAGACCGAGCGCGACGCCGTCGCGAGGCCAGAGGCGAGCGCCGCGAGCCACAGGCGGTCGCGCTCAAGCATGAGGAAGGCGAGGAGCACCAGGGCGAGGGCCAGGGATTCCGCGTAGGCCGACGAGAAGAAGACGGAGGTGGGGAAGAAGGACAAAAGCGCTGCAGTCCGAACGGCGACGAACGGCCCGAACCGGACGGTGACCAGAGCGGCAAGCAGTCCGACGGCGGCCAGCCCGGCGAGATTGGCGACAACGAGAAGGGATTCGCCCACGCCCAGCCCGGTCGCTCCCGCCAGCGCATGTCCGAGAAGCGGCAGGAGCGGAAAGAAGACGATGGAGCTCGCGAGGCTTGGGTCCGGGTTGAACTGATAGCCGGCGGAGGCGATCTCGCCGTACCAGCCGGCATCCCATCGCAACAGATGCTGGAACCACCAATCCCCGGCCTGCCAGAACTCCGGCCCGGTCCGCGCCGCCGCCACATCGTCCGCGAACTCGACTCCGAGGATGACGACGAGGCGCGAGACGGCATAGATCGCGAGCGCGACCAGCACCGGGTGTCGCCTCACGGTGCCGCCGAGAACCGAGCTCCAGTTCGATGTCGCGAGAAACATGCGGGCACGCCGGCACAATACGGGGATGTCGGCTCCGCATGGCAGGACGCCGTCCAGAGGCGACGGCGGTCAAGCAGGCCCGCCAACCGCCAATCTAGCACTGCCGCAGACTTCTATCGATCGAGCACCTCGGCGATCTCGGTCCACGCGCCGTCCCGCGAGGCCGAGAGGAGCGCCGCCGACGTCAGCGCGAAGCTCATCAGGTTGTCCGCGCCGGACGAGAAGTGCGGCGGCGCGATCCCGGTCTCGATCATCCGGCACGTCGCGTTGAGCGTGCCAATCCGGTCGAGATATGGAACCTCCGGCAGCACCTCCGGCACGGAGGCCCCGCCCAGCGGCTGGATCGATAACCGGTCCGGCCCCTCCGCGTCGACGAATTGGTCGCGCGACGTCCACTCGACCATGCCGTCGCGGAAGTCCATCGCCCACGCGCCGGCCCAGGGCGTGCGCGGCCCACCGCTCATCCACGAGCCGTGGTAGTCGAGATGGATACCGTTGGCGAAGGTGATCATCGCGCTGCCGGCGCAGTCGAAGCGGAACGGGCTCTCGGGCGGGTTCCAGGTCCGGCAGGCGATCCGCAGCGGCTCGCTGCCCAGCACCATGCGCATCAGGTCGAAATGGTGGATCGACATGTCGGCGAGCAGCGGGTCCGGCATGTCCCAGTAGCGGTAGCCGACCGACGGCCCATGCTGGCGGAAGTCGAGACGAACGTGGTCCGACGCGCCGAGCTTGCCTTCGGCCATGATCCGCGCCGCAAGGATCGGCCCGGGGAAGTAGCGGTAGTTCTGGCTGACCGCGAGCACCCTCCCCCTGGCGATCGCGAGCTCAACCAGCGCCTTGGCCTCGGCCATGGTCGCGGCGAAGGGTTTCTCGAGCATCACGTGGCGACCGGATTCCAGCGCCCGCTGCGCCACCTGGAAATGCGCCTCGGTACGGACGGTGCCGAGGACCAGCTCGCCGTCGGTCGCATCGAGCGCGTCCTCGAGCGTGGCGAAGCACGGCGCCTTGCTGGCCCTGCCGTCCGCCTGCAGCGCCGCACGGGCGGCTTCAGAGGGGTCGACATAGCCGACCACCTCGATGCCGGGCACCTTGGGCAGGACCGCCGTGGCCCAGTTCAGGCCCCAGAAGCCCAGTCCAACCTGGATGATCTTGATCAGGAGTCCGCTCCCTGGGTGAGGCCCGCCGCACGGTCTCCGGCGGCGGGCTGAGGATCAGATGTGGATGGCGCGCCCATAGGCGGCGAGCACGCTCTCGTGCATCGTCTCGGAGATCGTGGGATGCGGGAATACGGCGTCGATCAGCTCCTGCTCCGTCGTCTCGAGGTTCATGGCGACGACGAAACCCTGGATCAGCTCGGTGACCTCGGCACCGACCATATGCGCGCCGAGCAGCTGTCCGGTCTTCTTGTCGAACACCGTCTTGCACAGCCCGTCCGGCTCGCCGAGCGCCACCGCCTTGCCGTTGCCGATGAACGGGAAGCGGCCGACATTGACCTCGTAGCCGGCTTCCTTCGCCTTCTTCTCGGTGAGGCCGACCGAGGCGACCTGCGGATTGCAGTAGGTGCAGCCCGGGATCTTCAGCTTGTCCATCGCGTGCGGGTGCTTGCCGGCGATCGCCTCGACGCAGATCACGCCCTCGTGCTCCGCCTTGTGGGCGAGCATCGGCGGGCCTGCCACGTCGCCGATGGCATAGATGCCCGGCACGTTGGTCTTGCCATACGCGTCGATGACGACGCAGCCGCGCTCGGTCTTCACCCCGAGCTTCTCGAGGCCGAGGCTCTCGATGTTGCCGACCACGCCGACGGCGGAGATGACGCGATCGACGGTCAGCTCCTCCTTCTTGCCGTCCTTGGTCTCGATGCTGGCGGTGACGTTGTCCTTGCCCTTCTTGAGGGCCGACACCTTGGTCTCGGTGAGGATGCGGATGCCCTGCTTCTCGAGGCGCTTGCGCGCGTGGCCGGCGATCTCCTCGTCCTCGACCGGCAAGATCTGCGGCAGGATCTCGACCACGGTCACGTCGACGCCCATGGTGCGGTAGAACGAGGCGAACTCGATGCCGATGGCGCCGGAGCCGACGACGAGCAGAGACTTCGGCATCTTTTCGGGCGCCATCGCCTCGAAATAGGTCCAGACCAGCTTGCCGTCCGCCTCGAGGCCGGGCAGCGCCCGGGGCCGCGCGCCGGTGGCGACGACGACGTGCTTGGCGGCGTAGTCGCCGCCGCCGCGGGCGCCCTTCGGAGCGTTCTCGGCGGCCTTGACCGAGACCCTGCCGGCGCTGTCGATGGTGGCGGCGCCCCAGATCACATCCACCTTGTTCTTCTTCAGGAGGAACTGGACGCCGGTGGAGAGCTGGGCCGCGACGCCGCGCGAGCGCTTGACCACCGCCGCCGGGTCGTAGCTCACGTCCTTGGCGGAGAGCCCGTAGTCCTTGGCGTGCTCCATGTAGTGATAGATTTCGGCCGAGCGGAGCAGCGCCTTGGTGGGGATGCAGCCCCAGTTGAGGCAGATGCCGCCGAGATAGGACTTCTCGACGACTGCCGTCTTGAGGCCGAGTTGAGCCGCGCGGATCGCCGCCACATAGCCCCCCGGACCGGAGCCGATGATGATCACGTCATAGGAATTCGCCATGTGAAA
>JAEVZM010000361.1 GCA_023392225.1 Pseudomonadota bacterium | reverse complement strand
TGATGATGCCGGTCGGCCGGTTGGTGATCCTCAGGAGCATTCCCAAGCACGAGCTGGTCGGCTCGCTCGCCTGGCTGACCGTGCCGGCGTTGCTCGGCCCGGTGCTCGGGCCGCCGGTGGGCGGCTTTGTCACCACGTATTTCGAGTGGCGCTGGATCTTCTGGATCAACGTGCCGGTGGGAATCCTCGGCCTGGTGCTGGCGACCCTCTACCTGCCCGACATCCGCGGCGAGGAGCGGGCGCCCTTCGACGGCCTCGGGTTCGTCCTCACCGCCTTCGGCCTCGCCCTGTTCATGACCGGCTCGACTACGCTGGGGCTCGACCTGATGCCCGCCGGCTACGTGCTGGCGATCCTCGGCACCGGCACCCTCCTGCTCGTGGTCTACATCCTGCGCAGCCGGCGGGTAGCGAGCCCGATCATCGATCTGTCGCTGCTCCGCATCCCGACCATGGGGGCGAGCCTCCTCGGCACGCTCCTCTTCCGGATCGGTGTCGGCGCGACGCCGTTCCTTCTGCCGCTGATGCTGCAGATCGGCTTCGGCATGACGCCGTTCCAGTCGGGCATGATCACGTTTGCCTCGGCCATCGGCGCGATCGCCATGAAGTTCGCCGCGCCGCCGATCCTCCGCCGCTTCGGCTTTCGCCGGGTGCTGATCGCCAACGCGCTCATCGCCGGAGTCTTCGTCGCTCTGCCGGCGGCCTTCACGCCGGCGACGCCGGTCTCGGTGATGACCGGACTGCTGCTGATCGGCGGCTTCTTCCGTTCGCTCCAGTTCACCAGCGTCAACGCGCTGTCCTATGCCGACGTGCCGCAGGAGCGGATGAGCCGCGCGACGACGCTGACCAGCGTCGCCCAGCAGCTGTCGCTGTCGATCGGCATCTCGGTGGGCGCCATCACGCTGCAGCTGACGGTGGGGACCGGCGGCGGCGCGATCACCGCAGCGGATTTCATGCCGGCGTTCATCCTGGTCGGCGTGCTCGCCGCATTGTCGGCGATACCCTTCGCCTTCCTCGCCCGCGATGCCGGCCGCGAGGTTTCCGGCCATCGGCCCCTGGCGCCGGACGTGGTGACGGTGATGCGCGATCGCGGCTGACGCTCGGCACCGCTGGTTGTGGTGCCGATGCAGCTGGCATAGGCTCGCGCCAACGGAGCCCGGCCCGATCGAGGGCTGGCGAGGGGGAGGTGGACATGGACGGTGAAGTCGTCGCGGCAGCGGAGATCTCGACGCTCTGGGTGGTGATCATCGCCCTGGTCATCGGCGGTATCGCCGGGTGGCTGGCGGCACTGGTGGTGCGAGGTGCCGGGCTCGGCATCATCGGCAACATCGTGGTCGGCATCATCGGCGCGGTGATCGCCGCGTTCCTGTTCCCCTGGCTCGGCATCAATCTCGGACCAAGCTTCGTCGCTGCCATCGTCGGGCCGATGATCGGGGCGATCATCCTCCTGGTGATCATCGGCCTGTTCAGGCGGGCCTGAAGTCCGCAGCGCGGGCTCAGGCGTCGTCTCTGCCGCGGAAGCCCTTGGCGACCAGGTAGAGCTCCACCGAGCCGGCCCGGCTTGCCGGCGGCTTGACGTGGTGGACGCTGGCGTAGTCGCGCTTCAGCGCCGTGAGGAGGTCCGAGCCGGCACCGCCCTGGAAGACCTTGGCGACGAAGGTGCCGCCGGGGCGGAGCACGCTTGCGGCGAAATCCGCCGCCGTCTCGCCAAGGAGCGTGGTGCGGAGATGGTCGGTCTGGCGATGTCCGGTGGTCGGCGCCGCCATGTCGGACATCACCACGTCGGCGGGATGGCCGCCGAGGGCGGCCTTGATCGCCTCCGGCGCCTCGGCGTCGAGGAAGTCCTGCTTCAGCACCACCACGCCGCCGATCGGGTCCATGTCGAGATAGTCGATCGCCACGATCCGCGGATCCTCGCGGGTTGACTTGACGCGGGCGGCGGCGACTTCCGACCAGCCGCCGGGGGCCGCGCCGAGGTCTACCACGCGGTCGCCGGGGTGCAGGAACTTGTAGCGGTCGTCCATCTCGATCAGCTTGTAGGCCGAGCGGGCGCGATAGCCTTCTGCCCTGGCCTTGGCGACGTAGGGATCGTTGAGCTGGCGCTCGAGCCAGCGCGTCGAGCTCGCACGTCGGCGTCGCGCGGTCTTGACCCGCACCTTGAGCTGGCGCCCCGAAGGCGCGCGATCCTTAGCCATGGTGCTCTCCGCCGCGGCGACCCGAGCGCGGGCGCCATACTCCGTCCTCGGCCATCATCTCCACCAGCACGCCCTCGCGGAGGCCGCGGTCGGCAACCCTCAGGCGGTCGCACGGCCAGCGGCGACGTATCGCCTCGAGGATGGCGCAGCCGGCGAGCACCAGGTCGGCGCGCTCGCGGCCGATGCACGGATTAGCGCAGCGCGCCTCGTAGTCCATGGTCGCGAACAGTGCGACGAGGTCGGCGACCTGCGTGCCGCTCAGCCAGGTGCCGTCTACCACCCGCCGGTCATAGCGCGGCAGGTCGAGATGGACGCCGGCGAGCGTGGTCACCGTACCCGACGTGCCGAGCATGTGGACCGCGCCGGTCGCGACCGCGGCATCGAGCACGTGGCCGTTGGGAAAGGCGGAGAGCATGGCGGCCACCTCGGCGACCATCATCTCGAACTGTGTCGGCGTCACGTCGCGGCCGCCGTGGCGCTCGCTGAGCGTGACCACCCCGACCGGCAGCGACACCCATTCCCGGATGCGGCTCGACATCGGCCGGCGACGGCCGTCGCGCTCGTCCGCGAGGTCGAGCCAGACCAGCTCGGAGGAGCCGCCGCCGATGTCGAACAGGATGACGCCGGCGGAGCTCGGATCGACCAGCGAGGCGCAGCCGGCCACGGCCAGGCGTGCTTCGGTCTCGCGCGATACGATCTCGAGCTCGAGCCCGGTCTCGCGGTGCACTCGGGTCACGAACTCCGGGCCGTTGGCGGCGCTGCGGCACGCCTCGGTGGCGATCAGCCGGGCCCGCGTGACGCCGCGATAGGCGAGCTTCTGCCCGCAGATGCGGAGCGCCTCGATCGCCCGGTTCATCGCTGCGTCGCCCAGTCGCCCGGATTGGCCCACCCCTTCGCCGAGACGGACGATGCGCGAGAAGGCATCCACCACCCGGAAACCGTGGTCGCGGGGGACGGCGACCAGAAGGCGGCAGTTGTTGGTGCCGAGGTCGAGCGCACCATAGAATGGCGCGGCTTGTTGGGGAGCGGACCGGGGCTTCCGCTCGGGCTGGGCACCGCGCTCCGGCGGGGCCGCCGTCGCCGGATTCCCCGGCGTCACGACCTTTTCCTGACGCGGTGCGTGCGGCCCCGTGCCGGGAGCTTAGACC
>JAEVZM010000223.1 GCA_023392225.1 Pseudomonadota bacterium | reverse complement strand
CGTCCATCACGAACACCTTCGGCCCGGTCTCGAGCCACTTGGCGAACAGCACCTTCTGCTGGTTGCCGCCCGACAGCTGCCGCGCCAGCGCGAAGGGGCCGGGCGTGCGCACGTTGAGCCGGGTGATGTTGCGCGCGCTGGTCTCGACCATCGCGCGCCGGTCGAGCACGCCGATGCCGTTGGCGAAGCGCGGCAGCACCGGCAGGCAGATATTGTCGACCAGTGTGAAGTCGGGGAGGATCCCCTCGCGCAGCCGGTCGCTGGTGAGGAGCGCGATGCCGGCGGCGAGCGATGCGGTCGGGTCCCCCGGCGGCACCGCCCGTCCCTCGACCGTCACCCGGCCGCTGGCATTGCGGCCGCCCGAGGCGCCGAACACGGCGCGGGCGAGCTCGTCGAGGCCGGAGCCGGCGAGGCCGGTGATGCCCAGCACCTCCCCCGGCCACAGCGCGAAGTTGACCGCCTTGAGGCGCCCTGGCACCGAGAGGTTCTCGACGGTCATCAGCGGCGCGGCGCCGCCTTCGTCCTTCCGGGTCTTGGCGCGCCGCGTCGTCACGACGTCGCGCCCGATCATGGCGCTGACCACGGCCGGGAGGCTCGTCTCGGCGATCGGCCCGTCGGCGACCACCTGCCCGTCCCGCATCACGGTGAGGTCGTCGCAGACCTCGAAGATCTCGTTGAGGTAGTGCGAGATCAGCACCACCGCGACGCCGCTCTCGGCGAGCGAGCGGATCAGCCGGAGCGCCACCCGCACCTCCGCCTCGGTCAGCGACGAGGTCGGCTCGTCGAGGAGCAGCACCCGCGGCGACAGCGACACCGCCTTGGCGATCTGCACCATCTTCTTGAGGTCGTTCGGAAGGTCGCTGACCACGGCGTCCGGCCGGACGTGGATCTCGTACTGCGCCAGCAGCCGCTCGGCGGCGGCGTGCATCTCCTTCCGCCGGATCACGCCGAAACCGCGGGTCGGCTCGTTGTTGAGATAGAGGTTCTCGGCGACCGTCATGGTCTGCACGAGGTTGATGTCCTGGTGGACCGTGACGATGCCCTTGGCCAGCGCATCATCGGCCCCGCCGAAGCGCACCGCCTCGCCGCCGAGCCGGACGGTCCCGGCATCGGGCGGGTAGATGCCGGCGATGATCTTGGTCAGCGTCGACTTGCCCGCCCCGTTCTCGCCGACGAGCCCCCGCACCCGGCCGGCCGCGGCCGTGAAATCGACGCCGCGCAGCGCCCGCACCGCGGCGAAGCTCTTGACGATCCCGGCGCACGCCAGGAGCGCTTGAGAAGACTGCATGCCACCCCCTCCGGCAGCAGGCCCGGACCGGCCGGCACGGCCGGCCCGGAGCGCCGTTTCTGGCGAGGCCCGACTACTGGCCGGTGACCTGCGGGTCCTCGGCGAAGTCGGCGATGTTCTCCTTGGTAAGGAGCGTCGTGCCGAGCCCGATGAAGTCCTGGATCTCGCCGCCGGTGAGGTAGGTCAGCACCGTGTTCATGCCGTCATAGCCCATGCGGTAGGGGTCCTGGACGACCAGGGCGTCGATCTTGCCGTCGGCCACCATCTTGTAGGACACCGGATCGAGGTCGAAGCCGACGAGCGCGACGTCGTCGGTCTTTCCCTGCTGCTCGAGGGCCTGGTAGGCGCCCTGGATGACGAGCTGGTTGAACGAGAAGACGCCTTTGATGTCCGGCTCGGAGACGAGGAGATCCTCCATCGCCTGGCGCCCGGCGTCGAGCGACAGCGCGGGCAGCGGCTGCTCGGGCAGCACGTCGAGCCCGAGCTCCTTCGCCCGGTCCTCGAAGCCCTTCTGGCGGGTCTGGCCGTTGTCGTTGGTCGGCGCGAAGTCGAAGGTGATGACCTTGGCCCCCTTCGGCACCAGCGTCGCCATGTAGTCGGCCGCCTGCGCGCCGCCCTTGAGGTTGTCGGTGATGATCAGGCTGATGTAGTCGCCCGAGCGGATGCCGATGTCGGTGATGACGACCGGAATCTCCTCGGCGTTGTAGATGTTCTTGATCGGCTCGGCGACCATGACGCTGTCGCCGGGGAAGATCAGCACGCCGTCGACGCCCTGGGCGTAGAGGTCCTCGAGATCGGCGACCTGCTTGGCCTTGTCGTTGTCGCCACCATTGGTGACGATCATATCGACATTGACACCCTTTTCCTTCCACTCCTCGACGGCCTTCTTGGCGCCGTTGACCATCGTCACGAGGAACGGATTGGTGCCCCAGAACACCGAGTAGCCGATCTTGTAGTCCTCGGCCAAGGCTGGCGCTGCAACCATCGTGGTTGCGGCGAAGGCCGACAAAACGAAACGATTCCAAAGGCGCATGGTTTTTCCCTCCCGTTGCCCGGCGCGGCTAACCGTTGGTTTATTGAGACCGCTACGCTGTCACGGGGCACCGTTCTGGGTAGCCCCGCGGCTCAATATTGAAACGGTTCCAAGAGAAAACTCAAGCGAGTTGTATAGCCGCACCCGACAACCCCCGCCGTCGGGCCAAAACGAAGGCGGGGCCCGGCCCCGCGGGGGGGGGGCCGCCCTGCTGCGGGTGAGG